>DAHVVW010000178.1 GCA_027357125.1 Clostridiales bacterium | reverse complement strand
GCATTCTGAATACTGAATACTGAATACTGAATACTGAATTCTGAATGCCTTAGCCGTAAAGAAATCATTGGCTAAAATACGAGTTCCCTTCCATGCTCCCGAAGCCACTTTTTCCAGACCTTATACTCGGGCATTTCTTGAGCCACTACTTTCCAAAAATCAGGAGAATGATTCATATACTTCAAATGAGCCAATTCATGAATGATTACATAATCCGTCACTTTTTCCGGAGCCCTGATGATTTGCCAGTTAAGGTTGATATTCCCCTTACCCGAACAGCTCCCCCACTTCGTCTTTTGCTCTTTAATGCGCACTTGCCCGTACCTTACTCCCATTGAAGCAGCATAATGCGCTAATTTAGCCTGGAACACCTTTCTGGCCTCATTTTTGTACCAATAAATCAGAACCTCCCTGATCAGGTGAGAGCGCTTCTCCGAGCTGGAACTTTCCGGCAAGTAAATATCTAAAGAATGCTCACTAAACTCAAGCCCAATATGGGTTCGTTTTTGGATATAGGTCTGATAAGAGACAGTGCCTTCAAGATAAGGAATCGACCCTTGCATGGGGATGTCTGAGGGCACCTCTGAATGGTGTGTCCTGGCTTCTTGTTTCTCTTGGAGGTTTAACCAATGCTCTAATATCCGCTGCTTATTGGCGTTTACAAATTCTTTTACTTTTTTACTCGTTGCCCCTCTGGGCACAGACACGCGCACTTTGTCCACAAATACCGTGATGATGATGCGTTTGGCTCGCACGCTTTTCCTTTCCTCGTAGGGAATCACTTCCGTGCCGATCACGAGTTGGTTCACTCTAATCTTCCCACCCTAATCTGTTAAAGTTATGCAAACAGTTAAACTCGATAAACTAAGGCATAACGGTGTCCTCTTTCAACTTCAAGGGATTTCACTTTACCTTCTTAACGTAGCCACTAACCTGCGGGAATTGAGCAGCAGGCCCAAGGCATCCCGGATATCCTTAACTACAATATCAGAACTCATGAGAGCCGCCGTGGCTGCTCCTTCAGAACCTATTACTGCTATCCCCAAAGCTGCCCGCTCCAGCATCAGCCGGTCATTCGCCCCATTGCCTACTGCCACCACCTGAGCTCGCCCTAACTGTGCAATAAAATCTGCTTTTTCCTGCGTGTGGGCGGCGCTCTCCAGCACGTGCACACTTACGGGCAGGGTACGGCATTGTACACTTACACTGCCATAGGTATCTGAAGTCAACACATATATGTCTAACGTCTCAGCCAACTGGACAATCTGCTCTCCCACCCCGTCTAACAAAACTCCGTCCACGGCCAGAGTCCCATTATAGTCTAATACAAGCGTTTTGATGCTTAAAGACCCTCTGCCGGAAATATTAACCTCGAGCACACAAACAACTCCTCATCTCACCAATCAGCGTCAATTCATTGATATTGTGTATCAAATTCAGAATCACTTTTACTTTTATCACATGCAAGATTTTTACCAGACAGGGTATTTTAAAAGCACAAGGAGGGATTTATCATGGCCAACGAATCGAAAAAGAAACCGTTCCCGCATCGCGAAAGCCAGCCGGGCGAGCATGTACCCGATAAAGACGGCCGTACGGATTATGGCAGGGACGGCAAAACTACTTATAAAGACTAAAGATTAAGAGGATCAGGACTAAGGGTATTATCCTTCCAAGGCTTTAAGCGCCAGCTTAGCTGTCCCTATATTCGTAGCGACAGGTATTGTGTGGACATCACAGATCCTGATTAAAGCATTAATGTCAGGTTCATGCGGTTGAGCGGTCAAGGGGTCGCGGAAAAACAGCACCAAGTCTACCTCTCCGTTTACAATTTTGCTCCCTATTTGCTGGTCCCCGCCCAAAGGTCCTGATGCAAGGCATGCTACCTTAAGTCCGGTTGCATCCGTTACCCTGCGCCCGGTAGTACCGGTTGCTAAGAGATTTTGGCCGCGGAAAAACTCTTGATGTTTTCTTACGAACTCGATTAGTTCATCCTTTTTATCGTTATGGGCAATTAGGGCAATATTCATGATACATCTCCTCGCTTCCCATTTATTCAAGCGGCAACTCTAATTAACTTCCATACTCTATAAAGAAAACCCTCCTTGGCACACAAGGAGGTTCGTTGATTATATCCTAAGTTATTGCTTAATTTTGGCCCAAGAGTCCCTTAATGACACCGTGCGGTTAAAGACCAGATGCTCAGGTGTTGATTCCACACGGTCGAGACAGAAATAACCGTTCCTCAGAAACTGGAAACGGCTGCCCTTTTCAGCTTTAGCCAGACTGGGCTCCATTTTACAGGGAGCAAGTTTTACTAAGGAATCAGGGTTTAAGTTTGTCTTCCAATCCTGACCCTCCTCGACCTCATCCGGATTCTCCTTCACAAAGAGGTGGTCATACAAGCGCACTTCCGCCTCTAAGGCATGCGGCACCGACACCCAGTGAAGCGTGCCTTTGACTTTGCGCCCGCTGGCCGGACCCCCGCTCTTGGTATCAGGATCATAAGTGCAGCGAAGTTCGCTTATGTCCCCAGTCTTCTGATCTTTAACGACATCGACACACTTGATTATATAAGCGTGCTTGAGTCGCACTTCCTGACCTGGCGCCAGACGGAAAAACTTCTTCGGCGGATCTTCCATAAAGTCATCCTGTTCAATATATACTTCCCGGCCGAAAGGAAGCTGGCGCGTGCCCATGTCTGGGTTTTCCGGATTATTCTCAGCCTCCAGCCATTCCACCTGGTCTTGCGGGTAATTCTCGATCACAACCTTCAGCGGGTGCAGTACGGCCATAACGCGTGGAGCTCTGGTGTTAAGGTCATCCCGAATACAGTGCTCAAGCAGGGCAATGTCCACAAAACTATTGCTCTTGGCCACGCCGATGCGGTCACTGAAGTCCCGGACAGCCTCCGGGGTATAGCCACGCCTGCGCAGACCAGAAATTGTCGGCATGCGCGGGTCATCCCAGCCATTAACATATCCCTGCTCAACCAGCTCGCGCAGCTTGCGTTTGCTCATTATCATATGACTAAGGTTCAAACGGGCAAACTCAATCTGCTGTGGTCTTGCTTCTGTTTGTGCCGCTTGAATCACCCATTCGTACAGGGGGCGGTGATCTTCAAATTCCAAGGTGCAAATAGAGTGCGTCACACTCTCAATCGCATCCGAAAGCGGGTGGGCATAGTCATACATAGGATAAATGCACCAGGTATCCCTCGTTCGGTGATGGGATGCTTTCATGATCCGATAAAGCACCGGATCGCGCATATTCAGATTGGGAGAAGACATGTCGATTTTAGCCCGCAGAACCCTGGACCCTTCCTCAAATTCCCCCGCTCTCATCCGTTCAAACAGATTAAGGTTGTCCGCAACTGAACGGTTGCGGTAAGGGCTCTCTTTCCCCGGTTCTGTTAAGGTTCCCCGGTGATCTTTAATCTCCTGTGCGCTCAGATCACAGACAAAGGCTTTACCGTTTGAAATAAGGCTGACAGCATACTGATAGAGTTTCTCGAAGTAATCGGAGGCGTAGAATTCCCGGTCATCCCAGTCAAAACCCAGCCAGCGCACATCCTCCCGAATTGAATCTACATATTCCATATCTTCTTTGCTCGGGTTGGTATCATCAAAGCGGAGATTGCACAGCCCTTTAAACTTGGCGGCGATCCCGAAGTTTAGACAGATAGATTTAGCGTGACCGATGTGAAGATAGCCGTTAGGTTCGGGTGGGAAGCGGGTGTGGACCCTTCCTTCATTTTTGCTCTGCTCAAGGTCTTCTATAATTATGTTCTCGATAAAGTTAGCTGGCGTAAATTCAGTAGTAATGGCGGTATCCCCCTCTTTAAGGTTCTGGTTATTATTTTCAAGGTTTAGGCCCGTATTGTCAATGTTTGCACATAATTAAAGTATTGCCTGTTTTTAATACGTTAACCCTTTGCCACACCTAAGTTAGTCTTAAGCCGTCTCCCTCTCCGCCAAACAACCGTTTTTCATCGCCAATGCCCAATTAGCACCTGGCAATGAAGCAACATAGATTATCTGTGAAAACACTATAGCGGGGAGGCAACCCTTATGAACACTCTGTAAGTAAGGACTTTTCCATGGTTGGGAAGATATGATTAAGTTAACTGATAATGCTGGTTGACCCCTGGTAACAGTAAACGCATTTATGCCCGCACACCATACCGTAACTCCCAATATCCGAACTTTTAGTGCAGCCGCACGACTCCCTCTGTCCCCGGTCCTTCGCTTTCGAGACTTTTTCTCCGAATAAAGATTCCAGCAGAAGCCCATCTATACAGTGCCCTTTTTCCACTCCCGGAACGTTCTCCAACAGCGGAGAAGCACAAGAATAAAGCTTAAAGCCAAACTTGTCTGCCATTTCCGCCATTATTTTTACTAAGTCCTTAATAACTGACTCCTGCAAATGCCTAACATCGAGTTCAGCTTGGGCCTTAAGCCTTCTTTTGACATGTCCGTATAAAGAAAGATAAGAAGTGGTTATGCGGGTAGCAGAGTTCATCCCCAAAGCCCTTAGATCGCGCAGGAGATTCTCGAATGCCGCCAGCCTGGCTTGGTACGGCATCTCTGGAGTAGGATTCTTTTCCCCCACAGTTGAGATAACAAGGGGGTCAAATCGAATGTTAAACTGCTCGGGTCGGTAACGTGTCAGCAGCCCTTCAAGTGTACGCAGGGATTCTTCGTAAGACGGGACACCTGGTTCCAATGCTTTAGAATAATTGTTAATTGTGTAGTGGAAGTACAAATTGTAGTTTTCCAGATACCGTGGGCTTTGCCGGACGTTGCGAAAATCTTTGCTCCAGAGGACCAGACTGTGAACCTTATCCGGTTCAAGGTCAACGGCGTATTTTTTTGTCTTATACAGGGGGTTTGTAAGCTCTACCTTTCCTTTGTGCAACGCTTCCTGGAGCCAATCATAATAGAATTTTGGGATGTCTGTTCTTCTGGAGGCGGAGATCACCGCTTTAAGCACTACTTTTAAACACCTCCAACAGTTGGCCAGGAGCAACAGACTTCATTAGCAGCAGAGTAGCCAAAAGCTAGAAAAATCAAGCATGCTTCTTTTCCCAGCGCGTGAAAATCCAGGAAAAGGCCTATCCCTCCATCCTTTCCTGGCCTGCCAAGCCTCATTTTTGTCGACAACAGCAACGGCTTGCATGTTAGCTTAATCTACATTACACTCTAATCGACTACAATCTATTTTATATTATAGCTAAAAATTCGGGATTTTGTTGCCTGAGGATCAGTTAGCTGAATTAAAGTTG
>DAHVVW010000177.1 GCA_027357125.1 Clostridiales bacterium | reverse complement strand
GCTTACCATGTCATTTGAGCTAACACCCGTACCGCCCAGTACAGTAATGACCTTGCCTTTGTTTATCCCTTTCGTGTTCCTCCCGTAATAATTAAGCAGCAAATCAGCAGTATCCTTAGGCATGGATTCGTTAACCAAAATTAAAGGAGCTTCATCCCGCGCAGCCAAAACTGCCCCGGCCAAAGCATCCGGAAAAGCCTCCCCTGAAGCCAGATAAATATGAGGAACAGCGAGCCCCTGATCCTCATTGCGCCAGGATGCGTCAAAGGCATCCGCGTTTAGCATCTTCATGGTTGCATAACGGTCTTGGCCGAACGACCGTGTGATCCCATCAGGGGCCAGCCGCTTCACTTTGGACCTAAGTTCATCCAGACTTTGCTCAGAGACCACGGCACTCCCGCCAACGACATGTAAAGATTGTTGAAAAGACTGTCCTTGTTCCGGGATACTATTTAAGTAGTCAATCAACTGTGGCGGAACCGGGCCTTGGGTAGGGACAAGCAGAACCGGCACACCCCCGGTTTTAGGGGAAATGTCCTGACCCTTGGATTTATAATAGGCAGACTTGTCCGGGGTCACAGCATTCGTCATAGCAGCCAGGACAGAGGCGCTCAAGGCGTCCGGAAAGTTATCCCCGGTAGCCAGATAGAATTCCGTCCCTTCATGTTCCATTTGTTTGGCAATTTCCAGCGCAGTCTCATAGCGGTCATTCCCGGAAACCCGGTGAATGCTCGTTTCCGGATAACCAAGCTCTTTGAGGGCAGTGACAAAGCTGTCCGGCACCACTCCAGTGCCGCCGAGAATATAAATCTGGCCCTTCTTATCTAAATGTTCTTTTATGTAAGTGAAAGCTTGCGGGCTCCGTTCGGGTGTGGTATTTACAAGCAAAAGGGGGGCATTTTTTTGTTTGGCAACTGGTACGCCTGCCAGGGCATCCGGAAACAGCTCCCCTGTGGCCAGGACTACATTTCGAGTGGTTCTAGGGTTAAATTTAAGGGCAATTTCCAGCATTGTATCATAGCGGGTTTGTCCGGATAGGCGTTCCACCCTATTTTCAGCCCCGCTGGCCCAGACAGCAGGCGGCAGTCCTACCGAAGCAGTGATTAACAAGATAAGCGCATAGGTAAGCAGTTTGGACTTTTTCAATCCCATATCCCCCTTTTGGATAAACCTGTTCAATTATAATGTTAGCGGAAAAAGGTGTGAAAAGCTTTCGTTAAATTCTTAATAATTTATACCTAATTGCTTATTCTCTCTGATGGCTAATTTTCCTGCTCCCCACACAATTAAAGCCTCCCCAGCCTTTCAGCTTAGGGAAGCTTTTATTCATAAGACACAGCGAGGTTATTAATTCTAATTCTACTCCCATTCACTCAGGACATTGCGCAGAATCTTACCTGATCTAGTCATCGGCAGCTTTTCCCGGATTCCCACGTTAATCGCAAGCGCTAAACCCAAGTTGAACTTCTGGCGCAGATAATCCTGAACCCCGCGGCTGAACTCAGCAAGTTTAAACTCACTAAAGTTAATCCCTTCAACCAAATCAGAACTTACACCTGCTACCACAACATCCGCCTCCAACGCCAAAAAAACTTTGAGCAGCGGCTGCTGACGGTAGCGGCACTCGGCAACGACTCCAGCTTCGAGGACACTTGGATATTCCAGCAGAGCAGACTCGATCCGGGAATAACTGATAAATCTATCCAGCATAATGCCGTCACGCTGGTGTCCGTCATAGACGCCCATTTCATCCTGAAGCACTGCACTTACGCAAGTTCCCATTTTCAACCCTGCTTTCTGTGTAAACTCCTCCTGCTAACATTATACTTTTTCCCCGAGATATTTTAATGAATTTTCCGCCAATTGCAAAAAGTACGGTGTGAACGGTCGAATTCTCTTGTCCAGTGCAAAATACTGGCGCAAATTTCCTGGTATAATAATGATACTTTTCTGCGTGACATTGGTTATAATGTAGGGTAGGGTTAATAGCAAGCATTGCAACTTAAAGAAGGGAAGATCCGCTTTGCCATTACATATTCATTTTGTAGGAATCAAAGGAACAGGCATGAGTGCCCTGGCTCAAGTGAGCGCCAAAATTGAAGGAGCCTCGATTTCCGGTTCTGATGTGGAAGAACGGTTTTTTACGGACGCAGTGTTGGAACGGGCGCAAATCCCGGTTTTAAGTTTCTCCCCGGAGAATGTGGCCAAAGCTGATCTGGTTGTCGCTTCAGCCGCCTACACCCAAGAGCATCCTGAAATCGCGCGGGCTTTGGAGCTGAAGATCCCTGTGCTTTCCTACCCTCAGTATTTGGGACGTCTTATGTCTAAAAAACGCGGGATAGCGGTTGCCGGCACTCACGGCAAGACAACCACTACCGCCATGATCGGACTCATCTTGCTCCAGGCAGGAATTGATCCCACAATTGTCGTCGGGAGCGATGTCCCCAGCATTGGTGGGAACGCCTATTCCGGACACGGGGAGTTTTTCCTGGCAGAATCGTGTGAGTACCGCCGCCATTTTCTCAATTATTCCCCTGAATATCTGATCATCTCCAACATTGAGTTTGATCATCCGGACTATTTCAGTGACTTAAGTGATGTTATAACAGCTTTTACCGAGCTTGCCGCAAAAGTACCGCCTACAGGCCGTATCTTTTTATGGGCCGAAGACCCTAACCGCGCAACCATCAAGAGCAAGGCACCAATTACAACTTTCGGCTTCGCCGCGGACGCAGATATAAGAGCGACCGATATCATGTTTCACGATCAGGGAAGCTCGCTGAAGGTAATGATTGATGATAGTTTTGTTGGAACTCTTGAACTGCATGTCGCCGGCAAGCATAACATCTTAAATGCCTTGGCCGCAATTGCTCTCTGCCGGGAAATAGGAATCCCGCTGACGCAGATTATCACCAGCCTGTCTCAGTTTAATGGCACTAAGCGCCGTTTTGAACACCTCGGTAATCGGGATGGAGCGCTCATCGTTGATGACTATGCCCATCACCCGACAGAAATCCGTACCACTTTGGAAGGCGCGCGCCTGTCCTATCCAGATCGGCGCATCCGGGCTATCTTCCAGCCCCATACCTTCACGCGCACGGAAAAGCTGTTGGAAGAATTCTCCCTAGCATTTGGTTCAGCCGATGAAGTAGTGATTGCCGAGATCTTCGCTTCCGCCCGCGAGCAAAACCTTCACACCATCTCAGCCACAGTCCTGGCGGAGCTTATTCAAAAACAAGGGATTCAGGTCCGCTATTTCTCCACCCTCGATGCCATTAAAACCTATGTGGCGGAGACAATCGCGCCTCAGGATTTGGTGCTAACCCTGGGAGCGGGGGACATTTATAAAGTAGGCCAGGGTCTGGTCGTGTGAAAAAAGTCCTTGGGCAAAACTGCCCAAGGACTTTTTCATTTTAACCCCCGAATTCCTGCCAAAATCTCTTCCCAATTACGGCAGCGCGTCACCCCAGCAGCAGCCTCTTCCCGGTTGTAGCTGGCGTCAAGCAGTAATACCGGCACCCCAGCCATGGCTATTGCCCTGGCATTTTTCATGTAATCCTCGACAAACACTTTCATGTCCCACTGCTTGACCAGATCAACTTTGCTCTTGAACCCGGTAAACAGCACATGCTCAAAAGGAATCTCATGTTTGCGAAACCAGCTCAAGGTAACTTTTCTTTCCTCCGGAGTCCGGGCCGTGATATAAATAATCTCATTTCCTTCCCGGATTAAGCTCTCGATTCCCTCTTTGGCACCTTTGACAGGCTGCGGCAGCCCCAGCAATGTCTCAACATTTTTTACGAAAAAGTCGTTCATATCATCCCACGGCACATCGAAGAGGAGATGCATTTCATAATCTGTGATGGCCGTGATATTTTTTTGATAGTGCCTATTTAATTCCTGCAGCCAGAGAGGATAACTGTCGCATATCACGCCGTCAATATCTACCCCTATCCGCATTAATCCAACCTCTCAAGCGGAGGCAAGTCTAAGAACGGCGGCAGCTGCCGTTTGTGTTCGCTCTGGCGATGCAGGGCTTCGATTTTCGCTTTACCCTCGGTCGGAACCTCTTGTCCGAGCAAATACCGGTCGATTAGATCATAGGTAATTCCCATCTCCCCCTCATCCGTCTGTCCCGGCCATAGCCCCGCCGTCGGCACCCGGTTAGCAATTTTATCCGGGAGGCCCAGAGCTACGGCCCAGGCCCGCACTTCTGTCTTGGTCAGTGAGCTGAGCGGGAGCAAGTCGACCCCGCCATCCCCGTATTTGGTAAAATACCCGGTATAGCTTTCAGGTGCATTATCTGTACCTACCACTAAATAATCGAGGGCATTGGCAACCGCATACAGCGTGGACATGCGCAAGCGTGCCTTTAGGTTTCCTTGACTCAGACGCTTAAGGTCAGGATGATGCCCAAGGCTGTCCAGTTCTGTCTCAACTTGTCCGATAATACGCGTATGGGGTTCGCCCAGGTCAATCTCGAGTGCAGGCAAGTCAAATGTACGCGCTACCAGCAACGCGTCTTCCCGATCCTCCGGGTTGGAATGGCTCGGCATAATAACTCCAATAGAGTTATCCGGAAACGCCCGCTGGCACAGCCCTGCGACCACGGCTGAGTCTACTCCTCCCGAAATCCCTATGACTAAGCCTTTACTCCCAGCCGCAGCTGTTTGATCCCGCAGCCACGCGACTGCCGTGGCAATCCGCTTCTCCAGTTCTTGTTCACTCCACATCCCTATACCCCTCCTTTTTCATGAGCCTCAACTTTGGTATTCACTTCGAGTAGAAGGTTTTGCTTAAGCTCGAATAACTTCGAAGATAAATCTACGATGTAATGATGCGGATTAGTCAGGCGCTTAACCTCGTCCCATAAGGTGTTCATCTCCTGCCGGGCATACTCCTGGATTTGCGGCAGACTCGGCAGATCATACACCCGTTTTCCCCGCCTGAATACCGGCACCAACAGTTCGCGCGTATGAAAATTCTTCAACGTCTTCCGTTTCCAAGTCTGAATCGGGTCAAAAATCGTCAGTTCCTGTTCCTGTTCGAAGCCCTCATCCTCAAGCGCAATCAAATCTGCCATCGCCTTGCCATCCCGGTTGTAGAAACGGACGACTTTCTTCACTCCGGGATTCGTGATTTTGGTGATATTCTCCGATACTTTAAGGCGCGGCTCCAGCTTCCCTTCTTCTCCTTCAGCCGCCAGCTTATATACCCCGCCAAGTGCAGGAGATTCTTTCGAAGTAATCAGATGCGTGCCCACACCCCAGGTATCAATCGCTGCTCCTTGAGCCCGGATGGCCCAAATTGTCTCCTCGTCAAGGTCGTTTGAAC
>DAHVVW010000176.1 GCA_027357125.1 Clostridiales bacterium | reverse complement strand
GATGGACGGATCACTGGTGTACCAGTTGTCTCGCCAGAGGCACCGCTGGGTAGCTATATCCGGATCGGATAAGCGCTGAAAGCATCTAAGCGCGAAACCGGCCTCAAGATGAGATTTCCCACAGCATAAGCTGGTAAGACCCCTGAATGATGATCAGGTTGATAGGCCAGATGTGGAAGCACGGTGACGTGTGGAGCTGACTGGTACTAATCGGTCGAGGGCTTGACCTAGATCGAGGTTCGATGTTCGAGGCACGAGGTTCGAAAGGGACACGGGCTAAGAACGGAAGACTACGAAAGTGACACAATAAGGTAAGAGGCTCACTTGGGCTCAAACTAAAGTGAGTGAATGATCCTTTGACAAAAAAGATCTGTGCAGTTTTGAGAGAACAACTCTCAAGAACTAAAAAGACTACTTGAATTCGAATATCGATCTTCGATCCTCGAATGTCGAGTAAGATCTGGTGACAATGCCGGAGGGGTTCCACCCGATCTCATCCCGAACTCGGAAGTTAAGACCTCCAGGGCCGATAATACTTGGATTGCAGAATCCTGGGAAGGTAGGTCGTTGCCAGGTAACACATGAAGAGTACTTATCTTATTAGATAAGTACTCTTCGTTCGCATTTGGAGAATATTCGGATCTGTCTGGGGCAAGGGTTCCACCCGATCGTCCACACGGCGAGAGTGTACGTCACTAGTTTGCCGTGTGGCGTTAGTCATCCTCAGCCGATGAGCTATTCTTTGACAGTTGGCGGCTTCGGCATAAGTCTCCACTGGAGACTTATGTCTTAAATACCAGCACACGACCCTCTTCGCGTACAGCAACGACACTTTTATCAATATCATCCTGTTTTATGGTAGCCAACATCTCGTCGATCATTTCCTCTTGAACCAATAACTCCTCCTCAGGTAAGTCCCCTTCATCACAAACCAGGCGTTGCGCATAATGCAACTTTAATATATCGACGATCAGGCCGACCTCATTTTGGGTCATGCTCACCACATCACGGGTGATTGTCAAAATACACACATTCTCTTCGTGCTTGCAGTCCACCTCACAGATTTGCATTTCCGTACCTTCGAGATTATGATAGACTTCCAATGCCGGCAACAATAAATCTTGTCCAGAGGATTCCTGGACATTCGTAACCACAAAGGTAAACCTTAGAGCATGCCGGTCTTGGCAATAGTGTACGGATCCGACTTCCGGATAGCGCAACAAAATAGAGATTAACAGCTCTGCCCCATCCGGTATCTTCTCTCGATGTTTGTACTGCGAATAGACTCCCAAAGTTTGTCAGCCCTCTCTTTTGCACCTGCATTATCATAGTTAATTCGGCACAATCCGGTAAACTCCTTCATGAAACTGTTGACAGTTTAGGATAGCAAGTTGGAAAAAGTAGACGCGAAAACAGGCGACCAAACTGTCGCCTGTCTGTTTGTCCCTTCCACTATTTAAAAACTAATTTCCCAGGTGCTTGCCAATGACAAGATATTACCCGATTAATAAAAAATATAACGGACAAAGAAAACTTGGCTTGCGCTAAGCCGTAAGGCGCCGGCGGAAGCCTTAGTTGCACTTGTGCACCCCGAAAGTTATACTTTCTGATATGCCAAAGAAACTATTTAGCATAATCTACGGCTCTGGTTTCCCTGATTACTACTACCTTAATCTGACCCGGATACTCCAATTCTTCTTCAATGCGTTTACTGATTTCGTGGGCAATATGCGGAGCGAGAACATCGTCCACCTTATCCGGCTTGACAATAATCCGGATTTCCCGGCCCGCTTGAATAGCATAGGATTTTTCAACACCATCAAATGCTTCGGCGATCTCTTCGAGTTTCTGCAGACGTTTGATGTAAGACTCCAAAGTCTCCCGACGGGCGCCCGGCCTTGCTGCCGATACCGCATCGGCGGCAGACACCAGCACCGCCACGATCGTCTTTGCTTCCACATCCCCGTGGTGAGCCTCAATGGCATGCACCACTTCCCAAGACTCTTTGTACTTCTTCGAAATGTCCACGCCGATTTGAACGTGAGTTCCTTCAGTGTCGTGGTCAACAGCCTTCCCGATGTCGTGTAACAAACCGGCTCTTTTCGCTAACTGAATATCCACACCAAGTTCAGCAGCCATCAAACCCGCCAGGAAAGATACCTCTACGGAATGCTTCAGCACATTTTGCCCGTAACTGGTCCGGAAACGCAGCCTTCCCAACAAGCGAATCAATTCAGGATGTAACCCATGCACACCGGTTTCAAAAGTGGCTTGTTCGCCTTCCTCCCTAACTCGCTGATCAACTTCTTTCTGAGCCTTGTCCACCATTTCTTCGATCCGGGCCGGATGAATGCGCCCATCGACGATTAACTTTTCTAAAGCAACTCTCGCCACTTCGCGCCGGATTGGGTCAAATCCGGATAGGATTACGGCTTCCGGCGTATCATCAATAATTAGGTCAATTCCTGTCAGCGTCTCCAGTGTGCGAATATTGCGACCCTCACGACCGATAATCCGGCCTTTCATTTCATCATTAGGTAAAGCCACCACTGACACCGTGGTTTCGGCAACATGGTCGGCCGCACAACGCTGAATCGCCAAGGCAATAATGTTCTTGGCACGTTTTTCGGCTTCTTCCTTGGCGCGCTGTTCGATTTCCTTAATCATCATGGCCGATTCATAACGGACTTCTTCTTCAACGCTGCTGAGCAATAGTTGTTTAGCCTCTTCTGCCGTCAACCCGGAAATACGCTCCAACTCGGCATGCTGTTTTCCCATCAATTCGGCAAGTTCCTCTTTTTGGCGGTCAATCTCGCTTTCTTTGCGGTGTAAATTGTCTTCTTTGCGCTCCAAAGTCTCCATCTTGCGGTCCAGGGTCTCTTCCTTCTGAACCAGTCGTCTTTCCAGACGTTGCAGTTCATTCCGGCGTTCCTTGGTTTCCTTCTCAACCTCGTTCCGGATCTGCATGATTTCCTCTTTGGCCGCCAACACACTTTCCCGCTTCTTAGCTTCTGAAGCTGAAATAGCATTTTCAATAATGCGTTTGCTTTCTTCCTCTGCCGAGCCTATGGCTTTTTCCGCCATATTCTTGCGCACAATCCAGCCTGCCAGTACACCGATAGCTAATCCTAAAAGTGCCAGAACCACGGAAAGAATAATTATCCCTGCAGTTCCCATATTTCACCTCCTTAAATTGATATTCTTTAGACAAAAAAAAACTGGCTATAACCAGTCTTCCATTAAACATAACCTTAAAGACAGGGCCTGCACCCCATTTTCTACAATACTTCGCTCGCTATGAACAACCTCCACTCATCTAACGATCACGAAATTCTATAGAAAAACCTTTGAAGGTTACCATTAACAGAGACTAGGTCTGTTACACCAATTTTAATATTGTTTGCAAATTGTGTCAAGCTGAACAAATTCTGAACCAATTTTAAACCTATCATCATAACACGCATCCGGTTTATCCATTGCTAACAGCCACTAAGACTCCCACTTCTCCTTTATCATCTTCGGTTGGTGCAGGTTTTGTTACAAGTTTTCCGCTTGGGGTAGTTGACCCAGCACGGCTCTGATAATTCCCAAAGGAAAACCTTTTTGGGCAAGCTTGCGTCCGGCTTTATCTCTAAGTGAGCCTAGCACCATCTTCTGTCCTGTTAAATCATAGCCCGACTGCTCCAAGTCATCCGGACCGGAACCGGTTCCCCCACCGCTGTCAAGGCGTTGCCTCGTCGCCTGCCGCAGTAACTCCGGCCAGATTCGCCGGGCAACCATTAAACAGGTTCTATATTCATCCTCAGCGGAATAACTCTCCTGCATGACCCCGTTAATAATTTCCCCGTCTATCCCCCGCGACCGCAATGCTTCCGTCACCTGACGGCGGGAATAGCGCTCCCGGTGGGCTGTGCAATACGCTAGAGCATAACGCCGGTCATCCAAATATCCCCACTCCAGCACCCGGGCAATCGTCTGATCGATATCCCCTTGAGCAAACCCTTTGGCGGCGAGGCGCATTTCCAATTCCCGCCGGCTGAAAGACCGGCGGGACAAGTAGTCAAGCGCCAACTCCATGGGACTCTTCATCCGTCTGGTCACCTCGTAAATTACTCTTCGTACGTGCCATCATCATCAGTCGATGGAGAGCCGGCAAGGCTCATATTGGCGCGAATGCGCTGCTCAATCTCGGCGGCAATGACCGGATTCTGGCGCAAAAACTCTTTAACGTTTTCCTTGCCTTGACCCAGCCGTTCTCCATTAAAAGAATACCAGGCCCCCGACTTATTAATTATTTCCATTTCAGTTCCCACATCAATAATACTGCCTTCGCGGGACACACCCTCACCATACATAATATCGAAATCCGCTTGTTTAAACGGCGGGGCCACTTTGTTCTTCACCACTTTTACCCGCGTGCGGCTGCCAATCATTTCGTCCCCTTTTTTGAGTGTTTCCTGCCGTCGCACGTCCATCCGGATCGTCGCGTAGAACTTAAGCGCGCGCCCCCCGGTTGTTGTCTCGGGGGAACCAAACATTACTCCAACTTTCTCCCGAATTTGATTGATAAAAATAACACATGTACGGCTCTTACTGATTGCTCCGGTCAATTTTCGCAGGGCTTGCGACATTAGTCTGGCATGCAACCCCACATGGGCATCGCCCATTTCCCCTTCGATCTCCGCGCGAGGCACTAAGGCCGCCACCGAGTCAATTACTACGACATCGACAGCACCACTTCGCACTAAAGCTTCACAGATCTCCAAGGCCTGTTCACCGGTATCCGGCTGAGCTACGAGCAAATCATCGATATTAACTCCCAAATTTCGCGCATATTGCGGATCGAGCGCATGTTCGGCATCGATAAACGCCGCCACCCCACCGGCTTTTTGGGCCTCGGCCACAATATGCAAGGCCACTGTGGTCTTACCACTGGACTCCGGTCCATATATCTCGACAATACGGCCACGTGGTACTCCACCAACCCCTAGAGCCAGATCCAAGGCCAGGGCACCGGTGGGAATCACTTCCACCGCCATTTTGGCGGATGCCTCTCCCAGGCGCATGATCGAGCCTTTGCCAAACTGCCGTTCAATCTGGCCCAGGGCCATATCGAGGGCTTTCAATTTATCTGCTCCGGCCATTTTCGAACATCCCCTTTCAAAATACCTTCCGATAGACCAGTAAACAAAACATTTGTTCGATTTTCATTATGACAGGCTGTCCAATGCTTGTCAATCCATCGCGAAGGTTTCGACGCAGGTTACCATGGTCCTAGCCGAAGACCTTCAATTCTAAATTTCCTCTTTGGAAATTACAAAAAGGGAGAAATCTCCC
>DAHVVW010000175.1 GCA_027357125.1 Clostridiales bacterium | reverse complement strand
ACCCTGGAAGCTGAGGCGCGCCTGGAAAACTTACAGGAGTTTCTGTCTGTGACTGCGGAATATGATGAGAAAAGTGCGGTCGGCGAAGAAACTGGTCTGGAAGAATGGGAAACTGCGGCTCAAGGTTTGGCAGGGTTTTTGGAGCAGGTGGCCTTGGTAACAGACCTGGACCAACTGGATCAAGGGGAAGCTGCTGTGGTCCTAATGACTATGCACAGTGCCAAAGGCCTGGAATTTCCCGTGGTTTTCGTGGCTGGCCTGGAGGAAGGGATTTTCCCCAGCAGTCGTTCCCAGCTTGAGCCTGTGCTGTTAGAGGAAGAACGGCGGCTTTGTTATGTGGCCATCACCAGAGCTGAGGAGAGAGTTTATCTGTCCTATGCCGGGCAGAGGATGCTTTACGGTAAGACTCAGTACAACCAGGCCTCGCGTTTTCTGGATGAAATTCCTCCGCAGCTGTTAAGTGAGCAGGACCCCATTGACCCACCGCCGAAGAAAAAACCCGGATTTGGGTCTCAACGTTCTTTCGGTTCAAGCACCTCTAACCCCTCGGGCTCGGGCACAGGAGAAACTGCCTATGGGTCAGCGTTCGCGCGTGATGGGCGCAGACATTCCAGGGGAGGGGGGACTCCCCTGGTCGAGCGTACACCAGAGCAATACCGGGTTGGAGACAAGGTTGAACATGAGAAGTTTGGCCGGGGTGTGATCGTCAGTGTCAAAGGAGAAGGAAGTCAGGCCATGCTCACAGTGGCCTTTGACGGACAGTTGAAACAGCTGATTGCGGAATACGCCAAGCTTGTTAAGCTATGACAATCCATTCGTCGGATTAAGCTACAAGTATTTTATGCTGGTGTCGCGTCAGCGGTATAAGGGGTCTATAGAGAATTTTTGGGTTATTGGAAGAAAGGGTCTGATTACGGGTAAACTATAAGTATGTGCGCTGCCACGAAATGAGGCAGCCAAGAGCGAGGAAGGTGGGACAAGCGTGCAGGTTGAACAAGAGCGCTTGGCAAAATTGAGGTATAAGATCGAAGAAGCCAATGAACGCTACTACGTCCTCGATCAGCCAACCATGACTGATGCCGAGTATGATTCCCTAATGCGCGAACTCTTGGACATAGAGCATAAGCATCCGGAATGGGTCACCCCGGATTCCCCTTCCCAACGGGTCGGCGGGTTTGTGACCAAGGAATTTCCGAAGGTGCGCCACCTGGAACCCTTGCTCAGTTTGGATAATGCCTTTGACGCCGGGGATTTGCGGGAGTTTGACCGCAGAGTACGGTCAGCGGCCGGTCCGGTCGAATATGTGGTCGAACTGAAAATAGACGGCCTCACTGTGGCTTTAAGCTATGAGAACGGGCTTTTAGTACGGGGAGCGACCAGGGGGGACGGGGAAGTGGGGGAAGAGATCACGGCCAATGTCAAAACGATCCCTACCATACCCCTGCGTTTGAAAGAAACAGTTCCCCGGCTTGATGTACGGGGAGAGGGGTATATGCCCAAAGCTTCCTTCGCCAAGCTCAACCAGGAGCGCGAAGAAGAAGGCCAGCCCACTTTTGCCAATCCCCGCAACGCCGCCGCCGGTTCCCTGCGCCAGCTTAATTCCCGGATTACCGCCCAGCGCAAGCTGGACTATTTTGCGTATCAAATGCTGGGAGCGGAAGAACCGGAGGTCAAGAGCCAGACCGACGTACTTGCTTACCTAAAGCAGCAGGGCTTTCCGGTAAACCCGGAATATAAAGTTTTTCAGAATATCGAAGAGTTGATTTCCTATTGTGAAGGGATGGCCGAAGCACGCCACCGTTTTCCGTATGACATTGACGGGCTCGTCATTAAAGTGAACGATTTGGCACAGCAAAGGGAGCTTGGTTTCACCGCCAAGAGTCCGCGCTGGGCCATTGCCTATAAATTTCCGGCCGAACAAGTTGAGACTGTGGTTGAAGACATTATGGTGCGGGTCGGGCGTACAGGAGTGTTGACTCCAACGGCCGTCCTTACTCCGGTGCCGGTGGCCGGGTCCACCGTGAGCCGGGCAACCCTGCATAATCTGGATAACATTCGGGACAAAGACGTGCGCATCGGCGACCACGTTATCTTACATAAAGCGGGGGATGTTATTCCGGAGATCGTGCGCGCCCTGCCGGAGAAACGGAGCGGCCGGGAGAAAGTCTTCGACATGCCTGAGTGCTGTCCGGAATGCAGTAGTCCTGTTGTACGGGAAGCAGGGGAAGCAGCCCACCGCTGTACCAGTATCACCTGTCCGGCGCAGCAGCGGGAAGCGGTGATTCACTTTGTCGCGCGCGATGCCATGAATATTGACGGGCTGGGTCCGGCAGTGATCCAGCAGCTCCTTGAAGCCGGAGTTATTAAAGATGCGGCTGACCTATATGCCTTGAAGTTTGAAGACATCATCGACCTGGAGCGGATGGGCAAAAAGTCCGCGGAGAACCTGCTTCAAGCGATCGCTGACAGTAAAGAGCGGGGGCTCGCTCCCTTGATTTTTGCACTCGGGATTCGGCATGTTGGGGAAAAAGCCGGGAAGATTCTGGCCAAGAAATTTGGCTCGATGGAGAGACTGCAGGAGGCCACTGCTGATGAACTGCAGGGGATTCCGGACATCGGCCCGGCCATGGCTGAGAGCATTGCGCACTTTTTCCGGCAGGAAAGTACAGAGGATTTTCTGGATAAGCTGGATCGAGCCGGGGTAAAAATGACCGCCGCCGAGTCAAGCCGCCCCAGTGTTTTTGACGGGCAGAGCATTGTGGTGACCGGGTCCTTGCAGCGCTGGGACCGCCAGCAAATCGAAGACCTGATCGAAACTTACGGCGGCAAAGCGGCAGGCAGCGTGAGCAAAAAGACGGCTTTTGTGGTAGCCGGGGACAAAGCGGGCTCCAAGCTGGCCAAAGCCAAAGAACTTGGCATCCCGGTACTGACCGAGGAAGAATTCGCGCGGTTGCTCGAAGAAAAGGGATAAGGATAGGAGGCGGAGTAAATCTCGCGCCTCCTATTTAATCTGGCCGATAATAGCACTGATTCCTACTACATAAAAACAAAGCCCTTGCTCGTGGTGCGAGTCAAGGGCTTTTTGGGTCTTCACGGATGAATTCTTGCTAATCTAGCTGATCGCTTGACTACTCAGGAAAATGCTCTCTGCCTTGTGAGGGAGATAGTAAAAGCCTCGGCTTACGTCTTTGCTTAAGACGTCTTGGACAGCAGACAACGGGGGTTCATGTTTGCCCACGAAGATGTCTGCTTCTTTAAGCCAGGCCTGGGTAAAGGGATTGATTACAATTAAGTGGGAGTTGCCCCAGAGAGACTGGGCTTTAGGAGACAATTCTTTGGAAGGGGTGAGCACCTGCCAAACCTCAAGCAATTGCGTTCCTTCAGAGGATAACGACTCACTGATGAAGTGGAGACGGCTTAACTGCTCAATAAAGCAGGCATCACGCCAAAACTTTAGGGGGTAATCTACAAAAACGCGCACAGGATTAGGGATATTCCCTTCAAAACTCCTGCCGAAATTAGCCAGACATTCAAGGAAGGTTATGACACGGGGAAGGTAGTCACAGGCTGCAAAATACACTCCCGGTTCGGACGGTTTCGCAATCCAGCGCATATCGGTAGCATAGGGATCGACTGGGATAATGGGGGTTTCCGTGTGCTCCTGCCAGATGCGTTTAGCCGAATCAGTCAGTACAATATTGATCCTATTTTCACCACAGAACTCGCGGGATTGCAGGAGCGACCAGATCAAGCGGGTCTTGCCCACCCCGGCCGCGCCCAGGACGAGATGATTGCCCGGAAGGAAATCTGTAAAGGGACTAATTTGCTGCTCCACAGGCATTACTTCCTTTCCTAAATTTTTTCCGCATCTTATTCAATTGTCTTGGAACTCGAAAAACAGGATCTTTCACTATTATTCTAATTCTGCATCCGCTTCTTGTTTCCTTCTCCGGCGAAAAAAACATGTGAGAAGTAATATTTATTTACTGAAGTCAGCTTATTTACCAGAACATATGTTCGTAAAGGCTCAGATGTTTTATAATAGAAGAGTAAGGAAGGGAAAGGAGGTAAAATCATGAGCGAGGAACAAGCTGTCTACCGCGGGTGGAAGATCCGAGAGGCAAGACTGAGGGCGGCGATCGGCACGCAAAAAGAACTGGCTCTGCGCACCGGTCTAGCCCCCAATATCATAAGCGATCTGGAGCGCGGACGCCGGAATGTTAGCCCGGCTTGGGCCATGCGCATCGCCGAGGCGGTAGGAGTCAAGCCGGATGATTTGCTTAAGGGGTGAAAAAATTACCAACTGTTGCCAAAAGTGTTGACCGAACTGAGAAGGTCGCTTATACTAAAAACAGAACATATGTTCTAATAAAACAAGGAGGAGGTGAAAAAATGGCTGTTACTACCAGTGCCAGGGATTCTGTCTTAGTGGTGACTTACCAAACCGGGCTTAGCGCCACCGGATCCCCAATCCTACGCCAGCGGAGTTTTCCCAGTGTCAAGTCCAGCACGCTTGATCAGGACGTCTTTGACGTAGCTCAGGCTCTCTATGGCTTACAGCAATATCCTGTAACCGGAGTGCGCCGGGACAACCGCTTCGAGCTGGTCGAGACGGTCTAAACAACCTAGACGTTCGTTCGAAGGGATGATTTTTGAAGGAAGGAGGAGAGAATAGATGGCTACGACTATCAGGAAAGTTCTGCGCATGACTTTTACGAACTCGCTCGGGGGCGCGGTGAGCATCACTTTGCCCGAACCGAAAGCGGATCTCACCGCCCCGCAAATTGAAGCGGTAATGGATCAGATCATTGCAAAGAACATTTTTACCGGGGCCGGTGGAGACTATGTCTCGAAGCGTGACGTCAAAATCGTTGACACTACGACCAACGACCTTTACGATCCGCCTTTGGCCTAAAGTCTGGAGGGTGCTGCCCTTAAGTGGATTGGGCAGATGCATAGACGGCGCTTTCCCTTTGGGAGCGCCGTCACTAAAAAACCTATATGGACGAAAGCCCGGAACGCAATAGGTTTTTGCTTTGAAGTTAACAGCCCGGCATTGATGTGCTGCCGGGATGGTCAGTAAAGTAATGGATAGGGGAAAATGCGCTCCTTAAGAGAGTAGCCTAACGGCATATCATAGATTAAAGAACAAGGAAGGAGGAAAAGCGGGACATGGAAGAACTCTTAAAGCTTGTTGGAAACTTCGGTTTCCCGATCGTGGTCAGTACCTATCTCCTGGTGCGCATCGAAGGGAAACTGAATGAGTTGTCCACTAGCATAACAGAACTCGCCAAGGCCATCGCTGTCCTGGAAGTGAAGGGAGAGGGACGAATCTTATGAAAGATCTCATGAAACGGGAAAAG
>DAHVVW010000174.1 GCA_027357125.1 Clostridiales bacterium | reverse complement strand
GGGGTAAAAGCCCTTTTAGAAGGATTATTAGAAACAACCATAGGCTGTAGGAGCGCTGTCAGTGCCTTTCCAAACTTGAACCAACAAGTCGCCGCTCTGGCTTTTGTAATGGGCTGGGGCGGACTCTCAGTCTTTTTCCAGGTCATGAGTTTTACGAGCCTTACTGACTTGCGCTTCTCTCCCTTTGTTATCGGCCGAGCCCTCCAAGGATTATTGGCCTTGATCTTAAGCCAGTTCTTGCTCAAACTGGTTGACATTCCGGCCCAGACTGCAGTTCCCGCTTCCTTTACCACCCGCGATTTTTGGCTGATGAGCTGGTACTCCCTTGAGTGGTTTGCGCTTATCCTCGCTGGGATGCTCTGTTTATCTTTATTTATGAGGGCAAGGCGGAGGGTTTAAGTATTACTCGTTAGCGGCAGGTTTGCGGCGCTCTTCTTTTACTGACTGCAGTTCTTCCCGGTTGCGGTGCAGTGCCTGGATGGTGTCATAGAGACTCACTTCAGCTTTCTGCAAGAGTTCGTCCGCGTACTGGATTGCGCCCACTTTCACTTCCCGGGCAAAAGCTTGGGCCTGCCTGGCAATATCCTCGGCATATCCTTGGGCTTGTTTGACCACTTCATTTTCTTCCGCCATTTTTTCCACGTAGTTTTTGCCCTGTTCCACCATCTTTTGCGCTTCTGTTTCCGCTTCAGTCAGGATGCGCTGTCTTTCAGCCAAAACCCATTTAGCGTTTTGCACTTCCTCCGGCAAGGCTGCCCGTACTTTATCCAGGAGCTCAAAGATGACCGTGTCATCAACTAGTACCTTCCCCGTCATTGGAATCTTCGTGCCGCGGTCAACTATTTCCTCCAGTTCATCTAAGAGGCTAAGAACATCACTTTCCATATTCATCCTCTCCTTCATTCAATAATTCCACTGTTACCCTGATACTTAGTTTCACGAAGTTATCGACTGCCCAGCACGCTTATCCTAAAAAATTGCGCTGCAAGTACCAAACCTTGGTGTCTCCATACTCTCCCGTCTTGCGCAGCCCAAACTCGGGCGGAATATCTTCTAACTCCTCATCTTTAGCGGTTTCCGCGACGATTACCCCGTCAGGGCTTAAACGGCAGGGCTGAGCTAATTCTCGTACCGCACGCACCACTAAACCGTGCTGATACGGAGGGTCGAGAAAAATAAGATCAAAGATTTGATCAGGATATGCGCGCAGGTAACGAAAAGCGTCCATCGCCATCAGCTCAACACACTCTTCGATCCCGGCGAGTATCATGTTTTCCCTAATAATCCGGAGAGCTTTCTCGTTATTTTCGACCATGACAGCGGAAGCTGCATGGCGGGAAAGCGCTTCAAAGGAAAGGTTACCGGTGCCGGCAAATAAATCAAGCACTCTGGCACCTGCTACTTTATTCCTCAAAATATTAAAGATTGCTCCTTTAACTTTATCAGCCGTGGGACGGGTAACATTCCCTTCCGGGGTTCGCAAACGGCGACCGCGCATATCTCCCGCAATGATCCGCATATTAAGTAATTTAATCCTCCTAGGTGCATTATATCAGATTATCTGACCCATTTCGCCACCAAAAAACCCGGTGCCCCCATTTGTGCCCGTTCCAACTTAAGGGCTTCGGTCAGACCGGAAACAGTCGGCGGAAAATAGAGTGCTTTGCTGATCTCCGGACTTGCGCCAACATCATCAAACAAAGAATTTCGGCTCACGTCTTTCTCCTCCTCAAGCACTTTTACCCAGTATATCACAAAAAATCCATTTAAGCTGTGCTCTCAATTTTTTGAAAAACTTAGCCTTGAAAAATTGTATATCTTGACGAAAGGCGTTTAATACTAAACGAGCAGGCAATCTTTTTATTGATGCCTTCCCCCATCCAGTTCTTCCTTATGTTTCTCCTCTCTGGTCACTGGTCCGCGGGCCAGTGACCTTTTTTCCAGCCAAGGAGGGAATATGTAAAATGAAAAAATCAGAGTTTTTTCGCGAGTTTAATGTATCCTTAGATTTGGTCGTTGAAGCGCACGAGATTTTGCGGGGCGAAGTCGGGGAGGAAATTCCCGGCGTCCGCATGGATGAAGAGCATTTTGAGCATGCCTTGGTAACCACTATTACCATTGAAACAGACGAAGGGGTTAAGGAAATGGGCCGCCCACGCGGGCAGTACATAACAATCGATGCCCCTGAAGTTCGCCAGAACAATTATCTGGTTCATGAGGAAATAACGGAGATTCTGGCCCGGAAACTTGTGGAACTAATGAAATTGACGGAAGAGGCCAGTATTCTGCTCGTTGGCCTCGGCAACTGGAACGCTACCCCGGATGCCCTTGGACCCCAGGTGGTTGATAAAAGCCTTGTGACCAGACATCTATTTCGGTATTCCCCGGGAGAATTGCAGGGTAAGCTGCGCAAAGTAAGTGCAATTGCACCGGGTGTCTTGGGAATAACCGGAATTGAAACAGCGGAAATTATCCGTGGCATTGTGGAACACGTAAAACCTGATCTGGTGATCGCGATTGATTCCCTGGCAGCGGGATCACTGGATAGGATCGGCACCAGCATCCAATTGGCTGATACCGGAATTCATCCTGGATCAGGAGTGGGCAACCGTCGTCTTGGGATTAATGAAGAGTCCATAGGCTGCAAGGTAGTGGCGATCGGAATTCCTACAGTTGTTAACGCCGCAGTCATAGCGAGCAATACTCTTGATGCTTTAATGGAGCAACTTAAAAGCAGTCCCAGCCTCTATAAGCTGTATAAAGGGCTTAACCCCCAGGCAGTGCACACGATTATGAATGAGGTCCTCTCTCCCTATAATGAAAACTTAATGGTGACACCGAAAGAGATTGATACGTTAATTCAAACAACTGCCAGAATAATTGCCGGCGCTTTGGGTATCAGCCTGCACCCTGGAATTGACCGGGAAGAGTATGAACGATATCTGCAGTAACAGAGGCCGGAAGTCAGAGGATTCGTAGGCTAGGGTCGGTAAAGAATATGTATGTGCTTTGCCCAGAAGCGAAAGAAACGGGAATCTCTCCAGTTCCTTTCGCGTTTTGACTAGCTTGCCGCATAATTTCCCTACGGAGTTCCCTTTTCTTAAGGGTTAGTTTCCACATAGTAAGCTGAAAATCTTTCCTTAAGTGTTAGGAAACTTTTTGTGCTTGCGGTTAGCAATCCCTATTTCTTGCGCCACCTCATACTTAAACTTCTCCAGTTCAGGTGTGAGCTTAATTTGCGTCTTATTATTGTCAGCCACGTGCTTACACCTCCTCTGTTTTACGCTTTCTGCGTTTTCTGTGCTTTTTGTTCCTTCTGCGCCGCGCGGGCCAGTCCTTCATCGCTGCCCGGTAATTTCTCTTTCATATTTCTAAAGATAGTATCAAACATGAGGATTTTTTTATCCCCGCAAATAAATTCCTGACAAGGAAAAGTTTTTTAATGAATCCCCGCCTTGCGCGGATCGTGAAAACGCTCCATTTCCTGCCACACCTCAGGATAATTCTCCGGCTGGGCGAGCACTTTTTGCGCTGTCATATAAGCCTGCTCAACTAGCCTGCCATCATGCGCCAGGTCTGCCAGTCTAAGTTCTGTCAGTCCGTGCTGCCTTGTTCCTAAAAGTTCTCCCGGTCCGCGCAGTTTCAGATCCTCCTCGGCAATTTTGAAACCGTCCTGACTCTGGCACAGGATGTCTAAGCGCTTACTGCGGGGGGATTCAGTCATAAGAATACAATATGACTGTTCTGTGCCGCGGCCAACCCGGCCCCGTAGCTGGTGCAGCTGAGCAAGGCCGAAGCGTTCCGCTCTCTCAATGACCATTACCGTGGCGTTAGGGACATTGACCCCTACCTCGATGACAGTGGTTGAAACCAAGATGTCAATCTTCCCGGCCTGAAAATCCCGCATAATCTCTTCTTTTTCTGAACCTTTCATCCGTCCATGCAAGAGTTCCACGCGCCTGTCCGGGAACTTGGCTTTAAGATCCTGGGCTTGCTCAGTCGCAGAGACTAAGTCGAGGACTTCCGATTCTTCGACCAAAGGGCAAACCACATAAACCTGACACCCGCGCTCCATTTCTTGCGCTAAAAACTTTTCCATACTCGGTCGCGCCCGTTCTGAGAGCTTGCGGGTGATAATCGGTTTGCGCCCTGCGGGCATCTCATCCACTACCGAAATCTGCAAATCTCCGTATAAAGTTAAGGCGAGCGTCCGCGGAATGGGAGTGGCAGTCATGACCAAGACATGGGGATGTTCCCCTTTTTCTTGTAACAAGGAACGTTGCCTCACCCCGAAACGGTGCTGTTCATCCGTAACCGCCAGACCCAAAGAATGAAAAACTACATTTTCCTGGATTACAGCATGAGTCCCCACCACAATCTGAGCCCGTCCCTCCGCAATGCACGCCAGGTTCTCTTCCCGTTCAGCCCGGCTGTGGCTGCCCAGCAAAGGGATTACTGTTAAGCCCAAAGGTGCAAAAGCCTCTGTTAAGGACTGATAGTGCTGCCACGCCAACACTTCCGTAGGAGCCATCATGGCCCCTTGGTAGCCACAGCCTGCCGCTTTGAGCAAGGCTGCCATCGCTACCACTGTCTTGCCTGAACCGACATCACCCTGGACCAGACGCGTCATTCCCCTAGGCTGGGCCATATCCCGGAAGATTTCGCTGATCACCCGCTCTTGGGCCTTAGTAAGCTCATACGGAAGGCTGGCCCGAAATCCTTGCACCAATTCATCTCCGCCTGCCAGCACCGGACTCTTAAATGCACTCGGAGTTTGGCGCAGGCGTGCTACCGCCAGCTGGAGAAAGAGAATTTCTTCCCAAACCAAACGGTCACGGGCCTTGCCCAGGGAAGGAAAGCTTGAGGGAAAATGCATTTCGCGATAGGCCGCATCCCGCGCCATCCAGCCCGCGCTTAGCTCGGGTGAGAGATACTCAGGAAAACACTCCTTAACCTGAGCTAGCTGACCGTGGATCAGGTTGCGCAAGACTTTGGAGGAAAGCTTGGCCGTCTCCGGATAAACTGGGAGGATGGCGGCAGGGCTTACGCCCCCTTCTACCTTCTCGCTGTCACTGACCAGAATTTCCGGAACTTTATAGTTCCAGCGCACTTTCCCGCTTACCGCCAGGGCTGTACCGGGCGGGTATTGCTTAAGGATGTATGTTTGGTTAAACCAGACTGCATAGATCATTCTCCCCTCTTGTTCGAGGCTGAGCTTAATGACCTTGATTTTGCCCTGACTGATCTGAGCGGCTGTTACCGTGCCGATTACTGTGGCATAATCCCCATCTTTGAGGTCAGGTATAGGCCTGGGCCTTCTGTCTTCATAGCGGCGAGGAAAATGAAGAAAAAGCTCCGGTAGGG
>DAHVVW010000173.1 GCA_027357125.1 Clostridiales bacterium | reverse complement strand
GAACTTTGTAACTTAACAGTGCGGGGGGTTGTTTGCGGGCCTTATCTTTTAGTTTGTAATATTTTTTAGTTTATTATTTTCTTTAGTTTGTTATTTTTTCCTGCCCATCCATCACCCGCCTTTTCCAAATGTCTAACCTTAAAAACAATCACCCTGGAACTAGCCCCGCACATGGCTACCTTAATTAATCTTGGCTGATCA
Organism: Clostridiales bacterium; assembly: GCA_027357125.1. Lineage (GTDB taxonomy): Bacteria > Bacillota > Desulfitobacteriia > Desulfitobacteriales > Desulfitobacteriaceae > Paradesulfitobacterium. The sequence goes on along the minus strand of DAHVVW010000173.1, from coordinate 5,204 downwards.
GGTAATTATAATTCTTGTAAGCTGCCCAAATAAGCGCGGCCACGGAATCCTCGAGTACCCTGGATTTCCCGCTCGCCTCAAATTGCGCCGTCAGGATCTTGCCGTCAAGCCGGACCTTGAATACCGGCTCTGCTCCATCCTCCAGCAACAGGAAACCGGAATTCGCGCTGTTGGCTAAGTCTTCCTCACTCCAGAAAAGAGTGAATTTATCTTGATACGGGGCACCATCACTGGGACAGAACGTAGCGCAGTTGCCGCACTCGTTGCACATCCCGTCCACGTGGATGACTTGGTTAACATTTTTAAGACCGTCCACTTTAAGCACGACATTGGCCCGGTTCGGGCAGACTTCGGTGCAAATGTTGCACACGTAATTGCATTCCAGGCACCTGTTAGCCTCTTCAGCACCGCTGCCTGCGGCCTGAAGGACACCTTTCTTGGACGCGATTTGTGTGAGGCGTTTATCATTGTCAAAGGAAATCGTTGGCGCAATTGCTTGTCCGAAAGTAAGGTTTTCCTTGAAGGCGATCGCTTTGGCAGCTTTGCTAGCGTGGGCAATCGCGGTCACGACCGTAGCTGGTCCATAGAGCGCATCCCCGCCGACAAAAACATTTTCCACACTGCTTTCCAGCGTCTCGGGGTTGATGTTGATTTTTCCTTGAGCATCCACTTCGAGACCGTTTTTGCGGAGAAGGTCGTAATCCACCAGTTCACCCGTCGCCGCAAGGGCAGTGTCAACCGGAATTGACTCAAATTCCCCTTTAACTGCTACCGGGCTGCGGCGGCCCGAAGAATCAGGCTGGCCCAGCTCCATCTTTTGGCATTTGAGAATCCCATCCTTGAGAGATATGGGAGCAAGGAGTTCTTTGAACACTACCCCGTCTTCCAGAGCCAGGTTCAGTTCCTCCCTGTCAGCGGGCATATATGCTTTGGTTCGGCGGTAGATGATATAGACGTTATCCACTCCGGGGAGGCGTTTGGCTGCCCGCGCGGCGTCCATCGCCGAGTTGCCGCCGCCGATGACGGCCACGTTCTTGCCGGGCTTAAGCTCATTCCTGTTCTTATTGAATTCTTCGAGGAACGGAATCGCCCCCATCACCTTTTGACTGTCCCCTTCCAGCCCTAAGGACTTTGTTTTCCCGGCCCCGATCGCTAGATAAACGTAAGTGTAACCTTTCCCCTTGAGGTCAGTGACGGAGAAATTCGGGTCTGCGCCGAACTCAAACTTAACGCCCATACGCTTAATGAGTTCAATATCGTTATTAATAGCCCCGCGGGCAATCCTAAAGTCAGGGATTACATATTCCACAGTGCCCCCCGCCTTTTTCCTTTTGTCAAAGATTGTGACTTCAAGGCCGGTTCGCGCCAGGAAGTAGCCTGCGGCCAGGCCGGATGGGCCAGCCCCGATAACTGCTGCTTTGGCCGGGCTCTTGGGCGCAGCCGGGCTTAACTTCTCGATAAAAGCGTCATATCCGTTGGTGGCAGCCATAAGTTTCAGATCCCGGATTAGGACTGATTCATCATAATCGAGGCGGGTGCATTTAGTCATGCAGTTATGGTTGCAAATTGTACCGGTTATAAACGGCAGCGGGTTTTTGTCCACCACAACCGCGAAAGCCTCCTGATAACGGCCCTCTCCGACCAGACGGGTATATTCCGGGATATCCTGACCGATCGGGCAGCCGTATGTGCACGGGGCTGCGAAGCAGTCGGCGAGCGGCAATTTCCGCTGGATCTTGCGGGTACCACCGGGTCTCTTGTCTTTGAGGTGGTTGGGGTCAGCGAAGGCACTTGCAGCCAGCTCTTGCAACTTGACGAGGTCAATCCGGGCAGACTCGTTGTTGTCTAAAGTCGGTTCCAGTTCGGCTGCAATCTGCTGAAGCCTTGTATACCCGCCCGGTTTGAGCAGGGTGGTAGCGATCGTGATCGGCCGGATGCCGGTGGCAAAAATCTTGGCAATGTTAAAGAAGTCCGCACCGCCCGAAAAGGAAATCCGTAGGTCCCCGTTAAATTCACTTGCCAGTTTGAGGGCCAAGTTTATAGTCAGGGGATAAAGCGAGCGGCCTGACATATACATTTCTTCCCCCGGCAGCTCTCCTTGGGTGATTTTCGTGGGCAAGGTATTGGAGAGTTTAACCCCAAATTCCCGCTTATTTTCTTTGGCAACCTCTTTGAGTCTTGTTAACATGGCTACGCCATCTGCATACTGCAAATCGTGCGTGAAAGATTCCTCTTTCAGCTCAACATAGGTGTACCCCATTTTGTCGAAAGTGTCGCGCACAAACCGGTAGCCGAGCAGAGTCGGATTCATCTTAACGAAGGTGTGGAGTTTCTTCTCGCTGAGCAGGTACTTGCTGATGGCCTCAATCTCAGCCGGCGGGCAGCCATGCATGGTGGATAAGGTAATTGAATTGCAAATATTCGCAGAAATGCCCTCAATGTACTCTTTATTAACGTTTTGGAATTTCTCTGCCTCTGCTTCAGCGAGCAAGACAGCCTTGCACTCTTGGAAAACCGCAGTGTTTGCAGCGTCCTTCAAACCTTCGATAAAGCCGTCAACCTTAGGGGACTTGATCCCTTTCAGGTCATACCCGACGCTCATGTTGAACATAAAGCGACGTCCATCAACATTAAACAGTTCCTTTTGCAGAATGTGCAGCACGAACCACGCTTTTACATACTCAGCCATGGCCTCTTCGATGGCAAGTTCGGTCGACCATTCTGTGTTATAGCATTCGTCCTCAGCCCTGATGCACGGTTTGGGAAATTCCAGCTTGTCGAGAATTTGCACGGTCTTTAACTCGAAAAACCTGCTGCCGCTAAGGTAAGAAGCAATGATGTTTTGGGCCAATTGTGTGTTGGGTCCGGCTGCAGGACCGATAGGCGTGTCAAGCGCTTCCCCGAACATGGTAATAAACTTGCCGCTCTTATTACTGTAAAACTTGCCTTCCGGTATGCCGAAAATCGACTTGTTGTGCCCGTACTCCTCAAATACCCAGGTTACGAGCTTCTGAAACGGGATTTGGCGCATAATATCGCTCATTTTCTCCGCTCCTCCTTATTTATTTATCCTCGTGGTGACCGCACTCACCTTTATGATCCTTAGAATCGAGGGACTTTTCCGCTGCCTTAAGGATATTATTGTAACCTGTGCAGCGGCAGAAATGCCCGGACAACTCTCTTTTAAGCTCCTCCCGCGTCAACTCTTTGCCGCTCTCCGCCAGCGCCGTTGTCGTCAGAACCAGGCCGGGAGTGCAGAAACCGCATTGAACGGCCCCTTCTTCGACAAAGGACTTTTGCACCTTAGACAGCTCCCCGTCATGGGCCACCCCTTCAATCGTTGTAATGCTCTTGTCTTCGGCCCAGACAGCCAGATAGATGCAGGAATCAATGGGCGTACCGTCAACCAGCACGGTACACGCGCCGCATTCCCCGACCCCGCAGCCTTTTTTGACCCCGGTGTACCCTAAACGATTGCGTAAGACCTCAAGCAAAGATTCGCGTACATCAACTTCGACGCTTACCGCTTTCTCATTTACCGTGCAGAAAATTCTCTTAAGCAAGTTCTTCACCTCCAGCCCTGACAATGGCAGTTTTGAGTGCCCTTTGCGTGAGCTCCTCGACTAAATGTTCCCGGTATTCCTTGGAAGCCCGCCAGGAGGTCCTGGCTTTCGTGGATTTCACGGCCAGTTTGCCGATTTCTGCTAAGGTTGCGGCCGTGATCTCCTGGCCTTGGGCAAATTCTTCAGCCTCAACACATCTTAACGGGGTCGGTCCGGCTACACCCAGCCCGATTCTTACTTCGGCTAAGGTATTCCCGTCTACCCGGCACATGGCCGAAACTCCTAAAGTAGCGATATCCATGGCCTTGCGCGTGGCAAACTTGATGTAATGCCCGCCAAAGCCCTGATACTCTTGCGCTGAGATCACAAACTCGGTTAGGAGTTCTCCAGGCTTCAAATCAACTTTGCCCGGACCCAGATAAAATTCCCGGATTGGAACAAGCCTCTCGCCTGCGCTTGACTCAAGCCTCAAGCTAGCATTAAGGGCGAAGAGTGTGGAGGCGCTGTCCGCCGAGGTCGCCCCATTGCAGATATTCCCGCCCATGGTGGCGATGTTGCGGATTTGCGGGCCGCCCATCGAGATGGCCGCTTCCCCTAAAACAGGGATATTTGCTTGAATCACGGGGTCGTTAAAAATTTGACTGAAAGTGGCCAAAGCCCCGATTAGGATTGTGCCGTCTTCCGACTGCCTGATGCTTTGAAGTGACTTGATGCCACGAATGCTTAAAAGTTCTGCCTCCGCGAACTGCCCATGATGCATTTTAATGAGGACATCCGTGCCTCCGGCAATGATTCTGAGCTGAGGATTTTGAGCCAAAAGCTCAGTTGCTTCAGGGACTGTGTGCGCGTCCCAGTATCCCTTAATTTTATACATCAAACCACCGCCTTCCTAAATTAATCCGGCTTTCTTGAACCTCTCGTATACGCGCTGCGGGTTCATAGGCAAGCGATCAAAGGCCACACCCGTTGCATTCAGCACCGCATTTCTGATGGCAGGTGCCGGGGAAATAACCGGAGGTTCTCCCAAGGACTTCACCCCAAACGCGCTGGTCGGGTCTTCAGTTTCCACAAACGCCGCGCCGATTTCCGGAGTATCCATCATGGTTGGCAGCTTATAATCAAGCAGGTTGTTGTTTAACGGCTTGCCGGTTTTTTCATCAAAAAGCATTTGCTCCATCAGGGCATACCCGATTCCCATGCTTACCCCGCCGTGCACTTGCCCTTCTGCCAGTTGCGGGTTAATAATCTTACCTGAGTCGTGCACATTGTAAATTTCCAAGACTTCTATTTTTCCGGTCTTGATATCAACTTCAACCTCTGCAAAAGTCACGCCAAATGACATGGCATTGACCCGGGCGTTATTGGATGTATCGCTTGTAACCGGTTTGGCAAAAACTGTGTCATAGTACGTGTGCATGGCCGCTTCAGCCAAAGGCATCAGGACTTGGCCTGAATGCTTGTAAACGATGTTTTGCTCTTTAAGATCCAACATCTCAGCCGGAATATCCGTCATTCCCCAGACAAAGTCCAGAATCTTCTCTTTGACTTCCAACGCTGCCTTATTCACAGCCATCCCGGTAATATAAGTCTGCCGCGAAGCATAAGCCCCGGGATCGAACGGAGAAATATCCGTATCTTGGG
>DAHVVW010000172.1 GCA_027357125.1 Clostridiales bacterium | reverse complement strand
GAAGGCTGGCACAGAATTTCCTGGGAGGAAGCTTATGAGCTCTTAGCTGGGAAAATCCAGAGCACCCTTGACAAGACCGGGCCCTGGGGGGTTTTCCATCATTATGACTATGGGCACAATGGCGCTCTGCGTAATCTCGACCGCCGCTTTTTTCAAGCTTTGGGCGGAGTGACGGAGCCGGGCGGGAGCATGTGTTGGGGGGCGGGATACCGGGCCCAGGAAATCGATTTTGGCGCGGTCTACGCCAGCGACTGGGAAGACCTGTATCATGCCAAAACAATCATCCTTTGGGGCAGGGACCCGGCTCTTACCAATATTCACTTAATGCCACACCTGGTGGAGGCCAGGAAGCGGGGTGCCCGCCTCTTTGTGATCAATCCGGTCAAGGTCAAAAGTGCGGACTTTGCAGATGAGTACATTTCAGTCCGGCCTGGATCTGATGCAGCCCTGGCTTTGGGCTTAAGCCATATAATTCTGGGGGAAGGCTGGCTCGACTGGGAGTTTGTGCGGGAGCATGTCTACGGCCTGGAGGAGTTTGCTTTGCGCGCCAAGGAATTCCAGCCTGAGCGAACTGCTGAACTTACCGGAATAGACATTCAAACACTAAGCTCCCTCGCTTATACGATCTCTCATGTCAAGCCGGTCTCGATTCTTCTCGGTTTCGGGCTCCAGCGTTACCAAGGAGGGGGCGGCACAGTAAGGGCGATTGACGCCCTGGCAGCTGTCACCGGTAATGTGGGAGTTTCTGGCGCAGGAGTGCAATATGCCCATCAATATCATCGCGGTCGCCTTAATACGGTGCTTTTGCCGCCTGAGAATTATCGCTCCCGCATTATACTTCACGCTCGTTTGGCAGAAGAATTGGACACAGCTGAGCCGCCAATCGAACTGGCGGTAGTTACCCGTTCTAATCCGTTAGTGCAGCAGCCCAATTCTGTGCTGTGGCGGGAGGTTTGGCACAAGATTCCCTTTAAGGTCGTCCTGGATACAGTCATGTCTGAGACGGCGCGTCAGGCTGATCTCGTGCTTCCGGTCACGACTGTTTTTGAAGAGGAGGACTTAATCTACACGTCCTGGGGTCCAATGATCCAATACGCACAGCAAGTTATTGAGCCGCAGGGGGAAGCTAGGCCTGAACCCGAAATTTTCACGGAACTAGCGCGGCGGCTGGGCCGTGAACAAGATTTCCCGTATACAGCCCGCCAATGGCTTGAATATATCATTGAACCATTAAAGCCTTTTGGGATTACGCTCGCAGAATTGAGCCAGGGGGCTGTGCGTGCTCCTTATATACCCCAGGTCGCGTGGACGGAAAGGAAATTTCTTACTCCCAGCGGCAAAATAGAACTGGCCAGCGCCAAGGCCAGAGCCGAGGCAGGAGATGCGGTTGCTGCTTTTGTGCCCGCAGGTAGAAGCCAGAATGCCCGCGAATTCCCCTGGTACCTGGTGACACCGCATCCGGCCAAGGGTTTGCACTCCCAGTTCCAAGACAGTGACGGGTTTACTCTCTCTATTCATCCTGAGCTCGCAGGCAAACGTGGTTTGCGGCCGGGAGACTGGGCTTTGGTAGAGACTAAGGCCGGCCAGCTTAAGGCGCGCGTGTCCGTGTCTGAAACGATCCAGCCGGAAACTGTGGTTATCCCCGAAGGTGCGACGGATGGGGGGTTTGGAGTGAACCAGTTAATTATGTCGGAGCTGTCTGATTTAGGACAGAATACCTCTTACTATGATGTGCGCTGTGAGATTCGTAAATGGTATTTGGACTAAGTGCTGACATCTCCTTAGGATTTAGGGACTGAATTTGAGATTTCATGAATTCGATAAGGGGGTATGACTGTGAAACGCAGGCACCGCATTGGAGCGATGATCCTGGCTATTGTTATGGCTTTTAGCATGGTGGGCTCGGCTATTTTGAGTTATTTTTATGGCGGGGGGCTTCCGGCGGCTAACCCTTCTGCAGTGAGCGCCCCTGACCCGGCGCGCGAATTTGCAGACCTGAAAAGTTCGGCCCAAGCTTTAACTGAAGCGGTTAAGGCGAACCCAGACAATCTCGAGCTCCAGACGCAGCTAGGCAATACCTATTACGACTTGGGGATGATGGCCTTTGATTTGGCTCCGGACGAAGCTAAGGGATATTTGGAACAGGCTGTCACTTCCTATCAAACGGTGCTTGCAAGCAAAAAAGATATTAATATCACGGCAGATCTGGCAACTGCTGCTTTTAATGCCGGGAACAATGATCTGGCCGAAAAGAGTTTCCAAGCGGTTTTAGCCGAGAACCCAGATTTTTACCCCGCCTTGTTCAACTATGGCAGGTTTCTCTTTGATGCCAAAAAGGACTATGCAGGGGCTGTGCGCGTGTGGCAGAAAGCCTCAGGAGTGAGCTCCTCAGACCAGGACAAACAAATTCTGCAAACTCTGATCACGGCGGCGCAAGACCAAGTGGAGGCTTCATTAAATGGACCTGCTGCAAATGGAGCTTCTTCAAGCAGCGGCAGTTCAAATAGCCCTGCCAGCGGCAAATAATTTTTTGCCAGCAATATTCATCGGATGTTCGCAGAAATTTAACTCCGTAGTGAACGTCCTTTGTTTAATAATGTCCGGAGGAAGGAGAAATTCACCTTGCATTTCGCAACGCTGGCCAGCGGGAGTTCAGGTAATGCAATTTTGGTGGGTCAGGATGAGCGCAGTTTTCTGGTAGACTCGGGAATCAGCATGAGAAGCCTGCTACATAACCTGACACTTCTTAATGTTCCGCCTGCCCAAGTCGAAGGGATTATTGTGACTCACGAACATATTGACCATATCAAAGGTGTTGGTGCTTTGGCCCGTAAATTAAAAATTCCTATTTATACGTCACAGGCTATTTGGGGAGAAATGGAACAGTCTGTCGGAAAACTGGCGGATAATCAGCGCATTGAAGTAAACAATAAGTTTAGCTGTGCCGGTTTAGAAATAGAGATGTTTGCGACCTCTCATGACAGCAGAGAAAGTTATGGCTTGCGGATCGAACGCCGCCTGCCTGGTCAGGGAGTGCTTGCTCTTGGAATTGCCACAGACAGTGGCACGATTACGGAGGAAATGCACCGCTGCTTAAAGGAATGCGATGCCTTGGTGGTGGAAGCTAATCATGACGAGGACAAGCTGTGGCAGGGGCCTTATCCTTGGTATCTTAAGAAAAGAATCAGCAGCATTTACGGGCATCTGGCCAACCGCCAGCTGGCCGAGGGACTTCTGGAGTGGATCGGCGAAAACACGCAAAGGGTAGTTTTAGCCCATTTAAGCGAGGAGAATAACACACCTGAGATTGCTCTCGCTACTGTAGTTCGGGCCTTGCGTGCTTCCCGACCTATAAGAAAAAATAAAGACCTGCGCCTGCGGGTGGCACCCCGTCATACTCCACATGAATTAATTGTGTTGCGTGAAAACTAAAAAAGGAGGAAAAGTGTCATGAGCTATTATGACAATTCCAATTACTCTCATGGACGGAAACCGCGCTCTTTTCCGCTTATTGTAGTAGCCCTCATCAGTGCGCTCTTAGGTGGGCTAATTGGCGGGTCGCTCGCTCAAAATCTCTATGGCAGGCAACAAACCAATACCCCGCAAGTGATTTTAGGGCAAAGTGGTTCGCCGCCGGTAAGTGTTGACCCTGATTCTTCTAAATTTCCCGTGGTGGAGATTGCGAAAGCGCTAGGACCGGCAGTGGTGGGGATTGCTAACTTTCGGACACAGGGAAGTTTTTTTGGCGGGTCGGAATTAGCGGAAGCGGGCAGCGGATCCGGTTTCATCGTTGATGCCAAAAATGGCTATATAGTCACAAACAATCACGTAATAGAAAAAGCGGAAAAAGTCGTGGTAAGCCTGGCTGATGGGCGCAATGTTAATGGTAAAGTGGTTGGGGCAGATACACGCACAGACTTGGCTGTAGTCAAGATCGATGATACGAAGAATCTGACGGCAGTACATCTTGGGGACTCGACCAAGCTCCAGGTAGGGGAACCAGTGGTGGCGATTGGCAATCCGGGCGGGCAGGAGTTTGCGCGCTCAGTAACAACAGGAGTGGTCTCTGCGACCAACAGGTTTTTAATGCTCCAGGGGGAATCCAGCTTTAACTTGATTCAGACTGACGCGGCTATCAACCCGGGCAACAGCGGCGGGCCGTTAGTCAACTATCAGGGGCAGGTGGTAGGAATTAATTCCGCCAAGAATCAGGAACCCGGGTTTGAAGGAATGGGTTTTGCTATTCCTATTTCTGATGCAATGCCTACAGTACAACAGTTGATCGAAAAAGGATATGCCAGTCATCCGGGACTCTTGGTTCAAATCGATGACCGGTACACGGTTGAGTACGCCTCGCAAAGAGGGTGGCCAGCCGGCGCTTATGTGGCTCAGGCTTCGTTAGGCGGACCTGCCGACAAAGCAGGGATTAAAGCAGGTGATGTGCTCACGAAAATCAACGGTGTCGAAATCAGCAATTCCCTTGAACTGACTCACGAACTGTTTAAGTATAAGCCGGGTGACAGTATTACCGTAACGTACTTCCGGCAGGGAACGAGCAAGGATGTTAAGGTGGCGCTGGGAGAGTTAAAGTCGTGAGTTCCTAAAGTTTAACATGACTTACGAGAAGTCCCCCGTCCTCTGCAGGCGGGGGATGAATCGCTATACGCGCCAAAAACGAGACCATATTTTGGGCCCTATCCTAGAAAACCCTATGGTATTTGGCAAGCTTTTCCGGTATAATGTAATCAGTCGTAAATGTAATAAAGGACTGATTTTGTGCGTCAGTTAGATAATAACAATCACTCAGTATTCTTGCTTACTTATCATTTGGTTTTGGTCGTTAAGTACCGCCGAAAGGTCATTGATGAGACAATGGCCCTCCGTATACGGGAGATCGGGGAAACTATCGGCAAAAACTATCATATTACCTATCTGGAATACAATCATGACCGAGACCATATCCACATTGTCTTCAAGGCTCATCCTAATTCTACGTTATCTAAATATATCAATGCTTTCAAAAGTGCCTCATCGCGTCTGCTTAAGAAAGAATTTCCTCACGTCCGCGACAAACTCTGGAAAGAATATTTCTGGTCTCAAAGCTACTGTTTATTGACAACCGGTGGAGCACCTTTGGACATCCTCAAAAAGTATATCGAGTCTCAAGGAGAAAAGAGATGAGAATATGCAAATGGTTTACCGGTTTGAAATCCGCCCGTCTAAAGAACAGCAGCGCTTGATGTTCTATATCCTGAAGCTTTGCCGCAAACTCTACAACCATGCTCTGAACGAACGGCAGGAAACCTACAAGAAAAACGGCAAGGAACTGAACTACATCCCAAGGAGCTTCCAGGAACTTGAGGAACTGGAACTGAGTTTCCTGGAGGTTGAATCGTGGGGAAAGCTGGACCCTGAAATCCTG
>DAHVVW010000171.1 GCA_027357125.1 Clostridiales bacterium | reverse complement strand
TAGTAATAGTGAGGTATTCAAACCCAACTAAATATCTGCACAAGGGGGTCAACTGATGTTTACCGCAGTCATTCCTGTGCAAAATGAAGAGAAGAGCATCTTGGCCGTCCTTGCTAATGTCCTGCGCCTGTCGGTAGGGTGTATTGTCCCCGTTCTAAATGGATGTACCGACCGAACCCTCGAATTGATCCACTCCATCCCCGATCCCCGTATTCATATTATTTACTTCGCCCAGTCCCTGGGGATCGACATTCCACGGGCAGTCGGGGCACTCTATGCCCGCCATCTGGGAACGGATGGGGTAATTTTCGTTGACGGGGATATGTCCGGCAATATTTTCACCAATCTCGAACACCTGCTCGGAGCCTTACAGAACGGGGCGGACATGGCTCTAACGAACTGCTACCCTTATATAACCAACCGAGCCAAGCTGACGAACCTCGTGCTCAAATTCCGCTCACGCCTTAACCACAAGCTCGACCTGTTGCAACCCCTGGGCCTGGCAACTCCCACTCATGGCCCACATGCCCTCTCAGCCAAAGCCCTTCAAGACATTCCCGCCGTTGCCATTGCCATCCCCCCCCTAAGCTTGGTCTGGGCCAAGCAAAGTGGGCTTAAAATCCAGGTTAGCACCTCCATCCGCCATGAGGAACTGCGCTCCCCGCGCAAACACCGGCGCCATACCCGCCTGATCACAGAAACAATTATCGGGGACTGTGTCATGGGCCTGGCCCTGGCTCAGGGCAAACCCGTCATCCGTTCCCTCGGCAAACACGAACTTCTCGGATACCACCCGGAACGGCGCTTTGACCTTCTCGAACAATGGGAAGAGGCAGTGTCCACCGAGAACAGATTCTATGAGCAACATCTGATTATCCCGTGTGCGCCCTTAGCGCAAGAATGTGTAAAGAAATGCTGACAGCATAAGACGCTGTCAGCATTTCTTTTTGCACCTTTGATATTTACATTTGTAAACTTGCCTTATACTCGTAAATTAATTGGTTAAAGTGTTCCGGTGCGGCATTTTGTAAAATTAAAGCTTGTGCTTTTTGAAAAAGATGTTTGTGTACATCCTCCCTGCTACCTAAAAAACTAATCATTTGCTTTAAGCCGGGATCATTGGTCATCGTGAAATGTTGATTGTATAATGCTCGTGCCCTTATCTCTGCTTCGGTATCAGCTTGTAACATGGCAATCGGATCAAGGCTTTGATCAACATAATCAATATTCCATGGGACTCCTTGTGAATTGATATAACTTAGTGGAGGCCCCCCTAGCTTATTAATGGCGACTGCAATCATTTCCATGTGGCTTTTTTCCTCTGCTGCAATTAACCCTAACAGCTCACTGACATAGAGGTTCGGCATATTCGAACGGTGATTCAGGTACTGCGTAGCTGCCGAAAATTCGCTATCTTTTCCCCCATAGTGTTCAAGCATTATTTGTCCAAACTTTGGATCAGATCTTTCAACATGAACAGGATATAACAGCCCCTTTCTGAAAGTGAACATACTCATCCCTCCAAAATTAAATCTACACCAATATATGATTCGGTTAGTTGATTCGTAACGAATTGGATTCTATAAGTCCAAACAATTATAGACGTTTTTTCGATCATTTGGTTTTGTTCAAAACCTATCCAATTATTTACGAAGTTGTAGTCATAATTTAAAGTTCGTGCGAAGATACTAAAATCGTTAGAAAGTACCCATTCGATGCAGTAGAGAAGCACCAGCGTTGGTAGGAGGAAGTTACGTGATAAGATCCGTAAAAAGAATGTCCATCTTTTCCATTCTATTGTTACTCTCGGTTTTTCTTAGTCCTTTTAGGATTTTGACTTCTGATGATAGCAGGAGTATATTTAGCTCTCAAACACCCAGTGATGCTGACAAGATACGGTTAAGTGGCTCATGTGTAATTTCTTCAAAAATTCGACCAGGTGATATTCTCTTAATTGAGGGAAATACTTGGATAGATAAAGTAATCAGACTCATTACCGGAAGTTCCTATACCCATGTAGCGGGGGTAGTTAATCCTGATGAAGCCATCGAGATTCTCCCATTTAAAAAAACAGGATATCAGAAGCTTAGGACGTATGCTGGACGAGCACATGTATTTACTTATGATAATTTAACGGATGAACAACGAAGAAAAATTACAGAGTACATTTTTAGTAGACTAGGAACAAAGTATGATTACAAATTAGTCCTCTGGGAAGCATCAAGATATTTATTGCATTGGGTATGGTCTTATAAAGCAGGTAACAGTACTCTTTGCTCAACGCTTTGGGCTGAGGCTTATCGTAAGGCCGGAGTGGATCTGTGTCCTGATATTATTTATCCGTCACCCGGAGATCTAGGAAACTCGCCGATACTACAAAAGATTGAAAGCTATTAAAGCGTTAACAGCTCTTTAGAAAAATACATAACTCTCTAACAAAAATAGTGAAAAATATGATAAAATCAAATTTGATTAGATAGACAGGCAGAGCTTTAATTGAATTTTGTTTTTCATTAATTCTTAATAAATTATTATTTTACCTAGAGAGGACAGGTGGAGAAGGGTATGGAAAATCGTTTTAAGGAATCCCTACTGGATCAGAACAACTTATCCGTAACCTGGGAGCTGGTTCCGGGCAGAGGGGCCAGAGAAAAAGCCCAAGAAAGCGCACTGGCTGCTGCGGAGCAGGCTGCTAAAGGCGGGAAAGTACACGCGCTCACCATTACGGACAATCCCGGCGGCAACCCAGCGATGCTGGCAGATTACCTGGGTATGGAAATACTCAAGCTGGGCATTGAGCCTTTGGTTCACTTTACCTGCAAAGACAAAAACCGCAACCAAATGGAAAGCCAGCTCTATGCTTTGGACCGGGCAGGGGTGCGCAACCTCTTGGTCATGACCGGAGATTATACGGTGTCCGGTTTCCAAGGACGCCCCAAGCCGGTCTTTGACCTTGACCCCAGTCAAGCTTTAGAACTCATCGGGACCATGAATAAGGGGTTGGAAATTCCGGGACCCAAAGGTTCCACTTTCCACCAACCCAGTGACTTTTTCGCCGGGGCTGCCGTATCACCGTTCAAAGCCACGGAAGCGGAACTGATGGTTCAATATTTCAAAATGAAGAAAAAAGTTGAAGGCGGAGCCCAGTTCATCGTAACCCAGCTTGGGTATGACGCCCGTAAGTTCCATGAAGTTCTGCAGTTTGCCAAAGCAAATAATATCGATGTTCCAATCGTGGGCAACATTTATATCCTGCCATTTGGGGCAGCCAAGATCATGAACCAAAACCTCCTGCCTGGCTGCGTAGTTACAGATAAACTCCTGGCTGAACTCGAACAGGAGAAGAACGCCCCGGATAAAGGAGTTGGAGCCCGCTTACTCCGTGCCGCCAAGATGTATGCCTTCATGAAAGGCATGGGCTTTGCCGGTGTCCACATCGGCGGCCACAACATCAAATACGAGCAAGTGGAATATGTCATTGAAAAGGGTGAAGAACTGAGCCAAAACTGGGTGGATCTGGTGCGCGAGTTCGATTACCCGCAGCCGAACGGCTTCTACTATTTCGAGAAAGACGAGAAAACCGGTCTCAACAGCGACAAACCCACCAACCGTAAGAGCCTCCCGCTCGATGCCCCTGTACCCATGAGCTATGCGGCCATGAGGTTAATGCACGCTCTGGCCTTTACCCCCAATAAAGCCTTCTTCCCGCTGATGCGCAGCATTTACTCCGGCAAAAAGAATCCGCGCCACCATGGCTTAGAGCATACGATTAAAGTTATTACCAACGATTGCAAGGACTGCGGAGATTGCGCTCTCTTGGATCTCGCTTATCTCTGCCCCATGTCCCAGTGCCCGAAAAATCAGCGCAACGGAGCCTGCGGCGGCAGCTACAACGGCTGGTGCGAAGTTTACCCCAACGAAAAACAGTGTGTCTGGGTCAGAGCTTATGCCCGCCTCAAGAAATACGGGGAAGAGTCGCAATTGGATTCTTACCGGCTTCCTCCGGCCAACTGGGATCTGTACCAGACTTCATCCTGGTATAACTTCTACACCGGTCGCGATCACTCTGCTGCCATCTTTGGCATCCCGAAAGTGGAGAAGCAAAAAGACTAGACCCAAAATATACTTTCCGCATAGCTAACAATGAAGCCCTAGGTTTCGCCGTCCGGCAAACCTAGGGCTTTCTCCATTTATAAATCTAAGATACTTACTGTGGGCACAGCTGCAGTTCAATCTTGGCCATCCCCTGGATAAAATCCGTTAGCGCAGCCGCTCTATAGCCGCCTACAACCAGATACACCGTCGTCAGCACCGCGCTTAAAATTCCTCCCAGATTGGCGAGAAATAATCATGTAAATCCTGGGGATTTCCTTCTGCATAGACGTT
This sequence comes from Clostridiales bacterium, assembly GCA_027357125.1. Lineage (GTDB taxonomy): Bacteria > Bacillota > Desulfitobacteriia > Desulfitobacteriales > Desulfitobacteriaceae > Paradesulfitobacterium. The sequence continues at coordinate 1,047 of DAHVVW010000171.1, read as the reverse complement.
TTGTCGCTGTTCAGCCAAAATCATGCCCTCTTTGAGAATTAACGTCCGCTGTGTTAACCGGGCAAGTTCCCTAAAATCGTGGCTCACCATCAACGCAGTGACCTGGCTCTCCGCAGACGCCTTAGCTAAATCCTGCAGGAGGTACGCCTTGGTCGGCGCATCCAAAGCGGAAAACGGCTCATCCAAAAACAGCACATCCGGCTCCAAGGCAAAGGCCCGCGCCAGGCTGACCCGCTGGGCCTCCCCGCCGGATAGAGAGCGGGCTTGCTGCTTTGCAAGATGAGCGACCCCAAAGCGCTCAAGCCAAGTTGCCACCCGCTCTTTGATAGTAGCCTTGGGCAGAGCGCGAATCTTCAACCCCACGGCCACATTTTCAAACACTGTGGTATTGAGCAAGAGAGCATTCTGAAACACTACCGCAAGGCGGCGGCGAAGATCCAGCGAAATTTTCCCTTCGATTGCTTTCCCTTGAAAAAACACCTGTCCGTTCGTCGGCTCTTCCAAAAAAGCCAGGATTTTGAGCAGGCTGCTTTTCCCGGCACCGTTCGGCCCGGCAAGCCCTACCCACTCTCCATGTTTGAGGTGGAGAGTAACATCTGTGAGGATGGTTTTTCCTCCTTGTTCCCAGGTAATGTTTTCTGCCCTCAGCATCTTAACCTCCGTGTCGTCTCTGTTGGAGAAGTGTAAGCCACAGTGTAACCGCATAGGCGACTAAAGACAGGATAATCGTCAGAGCGATCGCCACATCGAAGTTTCCTTTGGAAACTTCAAGCACAGTCGCGGTCGTGAGCACCCGAGTCGACCCTTTAATATTGCCGCCAACCATCATTGACGCTCCCACTTCGGACACCACTGCGCCAAACCCGGCAATAATCGCCGCCAGCAGGGAAAAGCGCACCTCGCTTAAAAGCAGCCACAAAAACTGCATCCTGGTGGTGCCTAAAGCTTTGATCTGCAGGCGCAGTTTCGGATCAGTCTGCTGGATGGCTGCACTCGTAAGCCCGATCACGACCGGACATGCTATAACTGCTTGTGCCACCACTAGCG
>DAHVVW010000170.1 GCA_027357125.1 Clostridiales bacterium | reverse complement strand
TCGGCATTAATCATCCTCAGGCGCAAAGCATTCTCTGAAGTATCGCCTTCGGCAAGAATCTCCACCGGAGATTCTTGTCACTGGAGATTAATGTCACCGGACTGTCTCGCACCACGATGTATCTCTTGGAGGGATTTCATATGCATGTTATCGTAACTGGAGGAGGAACAGGGGGGCATATTTACCCGGCCTTAGCCATTGCCCAAGGTCTCATGGCCAGAGGTGCGGACAATAAGATTCTCTATGTCGGCACCAAGGACGGCATGGAGGCCAGCCTGGTTCCGGAAACCGGTATCAACTTCACCGGGATTTCCGGGCAGGGGCTGCCGCGTAAAGTGAGCGTTGAGATGCTGAAAACCGGGGGCAAAAGTTTTAAGGCGGTATGGGAAACTAAGCGCATACTTAAAGAATTTCGTCCGGATTTGGTGGTAGGCACAGGCGGTTATGTTTCCGGGCCGGTGGTGCTTACAGCCGCTCTGTTTGGGATTCCGAGCATCCTGCACGAACAGAACGCTGTGCCCGGAATTACGAATAAGATTCTGGCCCGCTTTGTGAGGCGGGTTTTGGTGACTTTCCCGGAGAGTATTGCCCATTTTGGGGTTAAGAAGAAAATTATTATGGCTGGGCTCCCTGTACGCCCGGAAATCGGTAAAGAGACGCGGGAACAGGGGTTAAAACATTTTGGCCTGCGTCCTGAGTGCAGTACTCTTTTAGTAACAGGGGGAAGCCGGGGCGCACGGGCGATCAATCAAAGCATGGTTAAAGTGCTTAAGGATTTGGCTGCCCGCCCGCAAATCCAGGTAATTTGGGCCACAGGACAAGCCACTTATCAGGAAACGATGTCTGCCCTCAAAGAGATTGGGGCAGAACGCTCTCAGTGGCGGATTTTCCAGTATCTTAAAGACATGCCGCAAGCACTTGCTGCTGCTGACCTTTGCGTTGGGCGGGCGGGAGCTGCTTTCCTGGCAGAGTTGATGGTTGCCGGTAAGCCTGCCATTCTGATCCCATATCCGCACGCGGCGGGCAACCACCAGGAACACAATGCCCGGGCTTTGGTGCAAGCCGGGGCGGCCCAACTCCTGCTCGACAAGGATTTGACAGGAGAGGTGCTTCTTAATATGATAAATGAGTTGCTAGCAGATCCCAATGGGTTAAACAAGATGGCTGCAATAATGAAAAATTTAGCTCAGCCCGAAGCCCTCACCAAGATTCTCGATGTTTGTTACGATACAGCTTGGCGCTAAATTTTTTAGCGCGTTAAGATTTTCACACCTCATTACTCCTGTGCATAACATAAGGCATCAAAGTGCGAAAGGAGTGATGACGGTGCACCATCTCTTACAATTAACGGCAGGTTCTTCCGTGGAAGGGATTGACGGCCTGGAGGCGCTCCTTGGCGCAGCCGGACTGGCCTATCTGCCGGTAAGTGAGGCGACAGCCTGGGCCCAAGCCGGAGTTGACTGGGAGAGGATGTCGGAAATTCCCACAGGCCTGCTTTGGTGGCCGGGTCAGGAAAATGAAGATATTTTAACTCTGGCGCAGGCCCGCGGGATAGAATGCCAGTCAGTAGCAGAATTCCTTCATAAGTTGTGGAAGGATGAACTGGTTTTTTCCCTGCCCGAGCCTTACGTTTTACTAAACGGACGCCCTCTGCTCTGGCACCTGTTACAGGCGGGAGGGTTTGAGCCTTCTTTGCTGTGGCCGGGCCTGGACAAAACCTGGATCGGGGAGCGCGGGCCCGGGCTGTGCTGGGTAGTGCCTGAAGCCTGGTTAAACGCTGCCGGTGCTGCTTCTCTGGGAAGACGGGCGGCAGCAGTTGAAGGGTACTGGGAAGCAGGGGTAGAAGAACTTGCCTTTTACCGTTCCAAATTCCAGTTCCTTGGTTTTCTGGAGCGCTGGCCGCAACCGTTGCTGGAACACAAGGCGTGTGCAGAAATTGTTCAGGCTCTTGAATACGGAGTGTCCTGGGCTGACATTAAGCGTGCCCTTAGATCCTGGGGTCTGGAAGTAAGACGCGCAAGGTGGGATATGGATGATACTGGACCGGGTACAGGGACGGGTGGAGAGGAATTACCCGCTTCACCGGCTTACGACCTGGAAAATAGGCGGGCCGGCTGAGTATGTTTACTGGCCCGCACATACAGATGAACTTGAGGAAGTACTTAGATCAACCCGTGCGGAAGGTATACCATTGTGGGTTATCGGTCGGGGTTCGAACTTGCTGATCGCAGACGAAGGGCTTCCGGGTATCGCTGTTGTGACAACTTCGCTAGACGGCATTGAATGGAGAGAGTGCAGTGTTCGGGCACAAGCCGGTTATACCCTGGCACGCTTGGCACAGGAAAGCGGAGACCGGGGGATGAGCGGGCTGGAGTTTGCCCGCGGGATTCCGGGAACGCTTGGAGGAGCTGTGATTATGAATGCAGGTGCCCACGGTGCGGATATGTCCGGGCTCATTCTGGCTGTGACTGTACTTAGGCCGGATGGCACTGTTGTGACCGTGCCCCGTGCCGACTTGGAGTTTGGCTACCGCCACAGTTCCCTGCGCTCCCAGGGAGTGGTACTGGGGGCAGAGTTGCTTTTTTCTCCCGGAGAGAGAGTGCACATACTTAAGCAGATGCAAGAGAACCTAAGTAAGCGTAAAGCTGCTCAGCCGCTGGAATACCCGAATGCGGGCAGTGTCTTTCGCAATCCGCCCGGGGATTCTGCCGGACGGCTGATCGAGGCTGCCGGCTGGAAAGGGAAGAGTGTGGGCGGGGCCGAAGTATCAGGAAAGCATGCAAACTTCATTCTGAACCGTGATCAGGCCAAGGCCGTCGATGTTTTAACTCTGATAGAAATAATCCGCCATGATGTGCTTAATAAGTACGGAGTAGAGTTAGTGCCTGAGATAGAGTATTTGGCACCAAGGGGGTAAAATAAATAATGACCATGGATCGCTATGTCATTACCGGAAAACAGAGCCTGGAAGGATCAGTGCGTGTCAGTGGCGCCAAGAATTCTTCCTTGCCTTTGCTGGCGGCGACTTTGCTCGCAGACGGTACTTCAGTGTTAATGGACATTCCGGATTTGCTCGATATAACACATATGGTTGAGGTGCTTGCAACCCTGGGCTGCCGTGTGCAGAGGGATGAGGAGGCCCTGGTGGTAGATGCTTCCACTCTTAACGGTGCGGAAGTGGACGAGACTCTGATGCGCAAAATGCGGGCTTCAAACCTTATCTTAGGCCCGATTCTGGCACGCACCGGGCGCGTACGGATCGCGCGGCCGGGTGGCTGTGCCATCGGCTCCCGCCCCATGGACCAGCATATTAAAGGGCTGATGGAACTGGGAGTTAAAGTTAAGGAAAGGCATGGTTATATTGAGGCCTGGTATGACCGTCTGCAGGGCGGGGATATCTATTTTGATGTACCGAGTGTAGGAGCTACGGAAAATATTATGATGGCTGCGGTCCTGGCTGATGGGTATACTGTAATTCACAACGCCGCCCGGGAACCGGAGATTGTAGATTTGCAGAATCTCTTAAACAAAATGGGGGCTAAAATCCGCGGTGGCGGTACAGATGTGATCCGCATCGAAGGAGTTAGGAAACTGACGGCGGCTGAACACAGGGTGATTCCTGACCGCATTGAAGCAGGTACGCATATGGTGGCTGCGGTTATGACCGAGGGAGATGTCCGGGTGGATAACGTGATCCCGGAACACCTTGAAGGGGTAATTGCCAAATTGCGCCAAGCGGGGGCGGAGATTACCCTCGAGGATGATGCGGTCAGGGTGCGCCAGCGCGGGAGAATTAAGCCTGTGGATCTAAAAACAATGGCTTACCCCGGCTTCCCCACAGACATGCAGCCTCAATTCATGGCCATGCTCGCGATGGCTGGTGGGACCAGTGTGATTACGGAGACGATCTTTGAGAACCGCTACCAGCATGTTGACGAACTGCGGCGCATGGGCGCGAATATAACGGTAGACGGCAGGACGGCAGTGGTACGCGGGGTCGAAACCCTGGAAGGGGCGTTTGTCGAGGCCACTGATCTGAGGGCGGGCGCTGCTCTGTTCCTGGCAGCCCTGGCTGCTGAGGAAGCGACTGTGCTTGAGCAAGTGGGACATATAGACCGGGGATATGAGAATTTGGAGGAGAAATATCGCGGACTCGGTGCGAGGCTGCGTCGTGTCCTGCCGAATAGTTCGGAACTAGCGAGAATTGACACGTAAAATATTTCCTGTAAAAAGCAAGACAGAGCAGGGTAGTATTCGTTATACTTGGAATAAGGAGGAAAACGCATGCCGTCCACGAAGGGGAATACTACCCTGTTCTATGCTTCGCTGTTCGTGATTCTGGTTGGGCTTGCCGCTGTTTTGTTCCTGCGTTCCAGTGCGTTTGTCATCAAAGACATCAAAGTGGAAGGGTTGAATATCATCCAACCGGCAGAGATTGAACGGCTGGCAGCGGGAGCTAAAGGGCAGAACCTGATCTTGTTTGACCAGGACAGCCTCAGCCGCAGAATTACCCTGCATCCGCTTGTAAACGAAGTGAGCTTTGTCCGGGATTTCCCCCGTACTTTGGTCATAAAAGTCTCTGAGAGAACTCCGTCTGCCCTTGTCTTAGTGGGGAAAGGGGCAGTGGAGGTTGACGGGCAGGGAGTGTTCTTGCGCCGTATCGAGAGTTGGCCGCAAGTGGATTACCCTGTGATTACGGGCGTAACTCTGTCTGATGCGAGCGGTCCCGGGCACAAGATAGATGACCCATTGCTTGCTGCTGCCCTTAATTTGCTGGGACAAGCTCCTGCTGCTCTCTTGCCTTTAATCGGGGAAGTGCATGTAAACTCGATCCAGCAGCTTACTCTCTTTCTGACAAGCGGGGTTGAGGTGCGGCTCGGCCAAGCAACGGACTGGAAAGATAAGCTGGGCGCACTCTATACTTTGCTTAATGATAAAGATTATCGTAGTATAGAACATGGGGTAAGGTATATTGACTTTACCGCCGCCAAACCGGTAATAGGACGCTAAATCCAAGGAGGCTCACCAACAATGTGGCTACCGATATTAGGCTTGATTTTGGGACTGGCTGTCGGGTACTTCTCCCCGTTTTCCGTACCAGTAGCTTATGCTAAGTATTTGTCCGTGGCTATTTTAGCTGCTTTGGACTCTGTCCTGGGTGGGATTCGCGCCGCGCAGGAAGATCATTTTGACAGTACGGTTTTTTTGACCGGCTTTTTCAGCAATATGTTGCTGGCTGCACTTTTGGCTTATATCGGGGATCGCATCGGAGTCGATCTTTATTTGGCGGCCGTGGTGGCTTTTGGCGTCCGCCTGTTCCAAAATCTGGCCATTATCAGGAGGCATTTGCTGAAGAAGTAGGATTTGTAGAATTTTCCCATAAAAAAGTTAGGCATAAAAAGAGGGATAAAGCCGGGGCTTATAGAACATATAAAATTTGTTAGGTTG
>DAHVVW010000016.1 GCA_027357125.1 Clostridiales bacterium | reverse complement strand
CCTGCTGGAGCTGGTACATAAGGATAATTTCAGCCGCATTCACAGAATGCGTCCCCCTTTGCGTATGTACTTTTAATCAGCTGCGCATTATCAAACGGAAATTATATCATTCAGCTTTCTTATTTCATCATCTTCCAAAATCCTCTCCGGCAGGAGCTGTATGATAATCCTGTCCGGCAAATTCACGACTCCACTAATAAAAGGAGCGGTCACCAAAGGTGGGGGTGGCACCACCTCTTCCAAGACCCTGACCTCCCGTACCTGATCAACTGCAAATCCCACATGGCTCCCCTGCACTTCTGTAATGAGCGCAAACAGATTATGTTTGTCATCGCTGTCCGCACTTGCTGCACCTGATTCTTTATCAATACCGAACCTTATATGCAGGTCGATCAGAGGAATGGCCTCCCCGCGCAGATTTATTAATCCCCGCAGGAAGGAGGGGGCTTGTGGAATCGGACGAACATCCCCTAAGCGGGTTATTTCCCTTACTACTTCAATCGGCATTCCGTATTCTTCTTGACCCAGTGCAAATATTACGACCTGTGAGGCCACCTGCTATCACTTCCCATGTTTTTATGCTTAACATTCAACTTCATTCAAAAAACATTTACTTCCCCAACTTCATTGACTAAGTTACTTTGCCTACTTCATTGACGGCTTTCTGTAATGTTTCATCCTGGGTTTGAATTATTTTTTGGTTCGCTTCGTAGGCGCGCATGACAGTTATCATCTTCACCATCTGCCCGCCCAGATCCACATTTGATCCTTCCAGGGCTCCCTGACGCACCTGGATGTTTGCAGCGGCTGCGGGCACCTGTCCAGGATTATTAGACAGATATAACGACTGCCCCTCGCGCGCCAAATTCTCCTGGCCGATGTTGACTACCAATAAGCGGTCAATCTCGGCTCCTGCGGCCATAACCGTTCCATCAGGACTCACGCTCCAGTCTCCTGAGAGTGTGAGCGGACCGTTAGTCCCCAATACCTGATACCCGTCCCGGGTCTGGAGTACTCCCTGGCTGCTCAGCTCAAATTGCCCATTGCGCGTATACCGCCGCTCCCCTGCGGGTGTTTGCACGACAAAATAATTGTCCGGCTCAATTAATGCCAGGTCAGTGGCTTTTCCTGTTTCCTGCAGCGCACCTTGAACCGTGTTGCGGGCAACTCTGTCCACGATAACCCCTGTCCCGATCGCACCCAGAGGTGTGCTCTCCGTAACCCCGCCGGAGTTTGACAAGCGTTCGACGGCTACTGTCGGAAAAACCCTGGCAAAGCTTTCTTCCTCTTTATATCCCGGGGTCTTAATGTTTGCTACATTGTCAGCAACAACTTCACTTTGCGCCTGCGCAGCCAACATTCCGGAAGCAGAAGTGTACAAACCCCTGATCATTCCTATCGCTCCCTTAGAATTATTTCTAAATTCTTTTCTCGAAGTTTTTAGGTTAATTCTGTTTTTTCCCATTCAGCCATCGGATAACTCTGGCTTATGGCTTCCCTTGGATAACCATGCGCATAAGTCCCAGTTCCGCGGAAATGGCCCTGGTCACGGAATTGTAATAGATGCCGTTCTCAGCCACGTTCGCCATTTCCCGGTCAACATCCACATTATTGCCATCATTGCGGAAGCTAGTATTTTCATCTGTGACCACGCCGGTGGCAGCCCCTTCATTCGAGCCCGGCAAATGCTGGGGAGAAGTGCGTTTGAGGGCAAGTCCCCCGCTGTTGTTCCCTTCCCCCAAGGCCTGGCCTAATACTTCTTGAAAATCGACATCTGAACGCTTAAACCCCGGAGTATCCACATTGGCTACATTATTGGCCAGCACTTTTTGCCTCAGACTTGATGCATCAAGGCTCTTCTCCAAGATATTAAAGATAGGACCGTCTAACCAATTTGACACCGCTTTACCTCCTTAAGGAATTAGCCAAGCCCCACATTTTATCCCCGTCCTGCACCAGGCTGGCATTCACCTGATAAGCCCTCTGCGCTTGGAGCATATCCGTCATGGCCGTAGCCAGTTCCACATTAGACTGTTCCAGAGCCTGAGCCCGAATTACGCCCAAGTTTCCGGTGCCGGGCTCTCCCGTTTGCGCCATCCCGGATTCGGCTGTAGCCAGGAAAAGATTGTCTCCTGCCTGTGCCAGTCCTTCCGCATTCGGAAAGCGTGCCAGGGTGATACGGCCCAACTCGTTGCGCTGGCCGCCTTGGAGCCCGCTAATTACACCCTCCGGGCTGACGCTAAGCTCAGTTACTCCCGCCCCTAGCGTTACTGGCGGTTCCAACAAATTCCCCTTGCTGTCCCCAATTTTGCCTGCACTGTCTACCTGAAATACCCCCGCACGGGTATAGGCTAATTCGTTCCCAGTGGTGCGCACCTGAAAAAAACCTTCTCCTTCAATGGCCAAGTCAAGTGCCCGGTCGCTGGCAGTCACTGTTCCCTGCCGGAAATCCGTACCTACACCACTATAGATCACGCCTGCACCCACACTCAAGGCTTCCTCAGTTGTAGCTCCATTTAGCATCGTGGCCTTGGCTGGGCGAATCTCCTGAGCCAGTGCTTCTTCGAAATTAACTGTTTGTGCTTTATAACCGGGAGTATTGACATTAGCCAGGTTGTTGGCCACAGTATCAAGACCTACTTGCTGCGCCCGCAGGCCTGCTCCCGCCGTTCCCAAGATCCGCATTTTTTGCCCTCCGCTTAAACCTTCAGAAAGTCCGCGATTCTGCAAAGAAAACCCGGAAGTATTCTAAATTCAACTACTGAATTCTGCTCCGTTCGGCCGAAAGAATTTCTCTTGGGTTTGGCCGAACGGCGTAAGTCATCCTCAGGCGGTTAGCTTGCTCTTAAGCATCGCCTTCGGCGAGAATCTCCACCGGAGATTCTCGTCACCGGAGACTTACGTTCCTGAATTCCGACTACCTGAGTCACCGAAATACTAAGTTACTCGCATTAAGACCGTTTCAGGTCGATCAGTTCTTGCAAAAGTGTATCTGATACGGTAATTACACGGGAATTAGCCTGGAAGCCGCGCTGGGTCACGATCATATCGGTAAACTCCTGGGACAGATCAACATTGGACATCTCCAGGGCATTCGGAATGATCAAAGTCTCGGCATGCGCTGCATCCCCGGCCTGGCCTAGGATAGCGGCTCCGGAATTGTTTGATTCTGTGTAAAAGCTTCCGCCCACATTCATTAAGCCCGCGGGATTAGGAAAGGTCGCAATTCCGATCGTTGCAATGGGGGTGGTCGTCCCTGCGGATACTCCCGTGATAACCCCGGTGCTGTCAATGCTAAAACTGGTATAGGTAGCAGGATCAATCGTAATCGGGGCGTTTGAAGTATCCAGTACAGTCGACCCGGTGGCCGGATCAACCAACGTACCATTGCTGTCCAAGATAAACCCGCCCGCCCTGGAGTACACAGTTTGTGTTCCGTTTTGCAGAACGAAGAAGCCGGGTCCTTGAAGCATCAGGTCCGTCGGGTTGCCAGTGGACTGAGAACTTCCCTGAGTCATAATTTGGTCTACGGAGGAGAGCATCGCTCCCAGGCCGACTTGAATCGCGTTCGTCCCCCCGTTGGTGGCCGGAGCGGAAGCCCCTTTAAGGGTCTGGCTGAGCGCGGTGGCAAAGGTGGCCCGGCTCCGCTTATACCCGGTGGTGTTGACATTGGCTATGTTATTGCCGATAACGTCCATGCGGACTTGGTGGTTTTTTAAACCGGAAATGGCTGAATAAAGCGAACGCATCATAGCGCTATCTTCCTCCCGTCCTATTTTAGGCTTTAATTACTCTTCTTTCAGCTGCTAGGGCTCTACGTCGATAACCTACATCCATAATTATTAAGGTTTCACTTCCGTCACTTGGGTTAAATCCAAAGTTTGAGCCCCGATTACTAAGCGCACAATCCCATCGAGCATTTTAACACTGTCCACGGTGCCCGTGATGACGTTGCCGTCTGCATCCGCACCGGCAACCTGTTTGCCGATTAAGACCGCTCCCTGAGTCAAGGCACCCTGCTGATACTGTCCGATCAATTCGTTTTTTAGATCCTTAACCGCATCAGCTACGTTGTTCATTTGTTCGAGGGAGCTAAACTGAGCCATCTGGGCAATAAAATCCTTATTGTCAAGGGGTTGCAGCGGGTCCTGATATCTCAGTTCCGTCGTCAGGAGCTTGAGAAAATCATCCTTGTTCAAGACATTGCCAGCCGCTTCCGTGATAATCTGACTGCTGGATCCCGTGACGGCTGCACTGGTATTTATCGTAGTTCCCACACTATGTCCCTCCCTGAAAAGGCCATTCCCGGTGCCTTCAACACCCTAAGCCATATAGTTAATCCTGCTACCCATGTCTGCAAAACCGTAAGCGTGCTCAGACAGAAAGCTCCTGTCCTCTTCGGCCTGCCCCTGTCTTGCTAAAGCATGAGCGGAAGACTCTTGCTCCGGCTGCTGCTCCCTGTTCCCGCCGCCAAGTCCGCTTTGCAGCAGGCCACAGGAAACCCCTGCCTGCTCTAAGGCTTGGCGCAAATCACTTAGACTATGTTGCAGAAGTGCGCCGGTAGCACTCTCAGAGGCTTGAACCTGGAGGTTAACCTGTCCGTCCTGCCAGTGCAGAAAAACCTTGATCTTACCTAATTCAGCTGGATGGAGCTGAATTTGCAGTTCCTTTACTTCCGGACTGTTCCTGTGTTCACGCACTGCCTCAGCAATCTTATCCCAAACCGGCAACGGTCCTTTGCTCCCGTTTAAGGCTTCTGTCCCAATATTACCACGGGCAGAATTGCTCTCAGTTGTACCGGTGCGGCCTTCCCCAAAGGTAGGGAGAGCTTCCACCCTGTCCTGTCCATTAGCATTAGTCTGAGACATCCCGCTCTGCGGTCGATTGTCAGTCATGCCTTCTCCTGAGTCTGCTTGAGCACTTGAGCTAATACTAGAAATCTTGCCTGAACCAGGCCTATTTTCCGCTAAAACCTGCCCATCACCAAAAGTCTTTAAGTCTTGTTCAAATCCCCCGGCAGCATCCACAGGGCTGCTCCCTGATGCCCTCAGGTTTCTGCTCTGAGAGCGGACTGCTGTCACAGCAGACTGTACCAGCTCCCCAAGACTGCCTTTATCTTCGTTCGTGCTCTTGTTTATAATCTCAGAAACCCTAGACTTTTCACCAAGAACACTGGCATCATGAGCTGGATCCGGCTCCATACCGGTTTCCACATTCGGGTCAAAGGCCCCGGTATTCGTGATTCCGGTATTTTGCCGGGAATCACTTAATTGTCTAAGGTCTACCCCTATGTCTTTTGGCTGTGGCGCTATCCCTCTTGACTGCGCCGCTATCTCTCGGACAGATGCAGACTCGACAACATTTTTCCCTGTCCCACCGATAACGCCTTTAATACCTTGAACAGTTGCCTGCTCTCCCTGGCCGCTCGCAGCCAAGTCATTACTTACCTGCTCCAAGGCTTGACTAACTCCAGCCAACCCCGGGCTTTGAACCTGGAGCAGGTTAAATGCCTGGGCTAACAGCTTGCTCTGGAATTCCTGTGTCTGGTACGGGAACTCCGCTTTTACTCCTTGCCTGGGAATAATAATTTCCCCGTTTAATTCCTCAAGTAACTTAACAATACTCTCTCTATATTGATCCAACTCCGAACCTGTACCTGTCGAGGTCTGCTCATACATCCCTGTGTGGGCAAATCCCCTGGCCAACAGGAGAGGGCTTGTCCCTTCCTGGCCTCCTGTGACAATTCCGGAATTGGCCTCCTTGCCTGCCGGAACGATGCTTGGGTTTTCCTCCCCAAACTTTTGCCCTTGCGCGCCTTCCAGCGCGTACAGCCACTGTCCAAGCACCGCTGCGAACAGTTGCCCTTCATCTCCCACCGGAGCGGCACTGTCCCCTGCAACACCATTTGCTTTCTTGGCTCCCGGCTGTACCGGCGCAAGGACTGCGTTAACTGTCATGGCATCACCTGCTTTCCTCTTAGCTCGTCCAAAATCAGACTCCAATTACTATATCGGCAAAAGCACATAGAACCTTTAGGAAGAATATTAGAAACAAGGCAAGATGCCTTGCAGAGCGAACCGTTTGAGCAGAGGAGCGTCGAGAGCGCAGTCGACGAAGCGTTAAGCCGCGCCACGGTTCACTTCAGGTATTACCCAGAGGTTTGGCGCGGTAGCAGAGTTGACAAGCTCAATCCTTCGGCGAACAGCTTCACGCTATTCGAGCATCCGGCGCGTGGTGCGAGACAGTCCAGTGGACTGTCTCGGCAATGCAGCTTGCCTGTTCAAGCTTATTAAAACAAATTTTTCTTCTGCCTGCTCAGCCTCCCCCTGAGGCGCAATATCGCCTGGGAGTGAAGCTGGGAAATCCGGGATTCTGACAGTTTCATCACCGCCGCTATCTCTTTGAGCGTGAGTTCTTCCTGATAGTAAAGACCAACCACCAGCTTTTCTTTCTCCGGCAGCTTCTCAACCGCTTCCGTTAGAATCCGGTATTGGTCCTCCTTTTCAACTTCCTGAAAAGCCGCTTGCGCTTCAGGGTCTATCAACAAGTTCAGGGGAGTGCCGCTCGTCTCCCCCTCTTCTCCTGTTGCCATCTCATCAAAGGAAGTGAGCGTAAGCATTTGCCCCTGTACCAGAATCCCTTCCAACTCCTGCCGCTCCATATTTAAATAAGCCGCAGCCTCCTCCGCAGAAGCGGCGCGCCCTAACTTGTTTTCCAAAACCACAAACGCATCCTGGACCTGCTTTACCCTCTGCCTGGCAGAATGGGGCACCCAATCCATAGCCCTTAGCCCGTCAATAATAGCCCCGCGAATCCTGAGCGTGGCATAAGTCTCAAACTTGACTCCGCGCCCTGGATCAAACCTTTCCAAAGCATCAAGCAGGCCAAATACCCCGTACCCGACCAAATCATTATCATCCACGTGCGGAGGGAGGGATATGGCCAAGCGTCCCGCGATCCGTTTGACCAAGGGCAAATGCCGTTCAATCTGTTCCGTATTTAAGTGAGGACGGGCTGCACCTTCGTATCCCTTCCGCATGAGAAAATCTCCCCTCTATTGTTGTCCCCAGCCCATACGGCGGACTATTTCCGCCTGTTTTTCCGAATCCCCCAGGCCTCCGGCCAGTTCGGGGTTAACCTGACCGGGAAGGTCTCCTTTCGCTTGTTTCTTCATCTCAACTTCAATGTCCGGTTCTCCTTCATTGCCGGCCAGTACGCCGTCGTCTTCCAAACCCACTGCCACATCAATACGCCTTCCCGCTCGCTCAAGTCTGGGCGGGGAAGCAGTTTGCTCAAACAACTTAATACTTGCCCAGGCTAAGCCATAAATTACAAGCCACGCGATCGCCGTCCGCATAACGGTCCTGATTAGACCTGCTCCGCCCACAGCGGCAAGGATTGCAACCAGCAAGGAGGCAGCAACTGCCAGACGCCACGCCCACAGACGCATTTTGTCTATGTAAGGACTCATCAAATCACCTTTTCGCCGTGGTTAATTGTGCGTATTTTTAGTTCCCCGGTGCCCACGTCATAATGTATGGTACGACCGAAGCTGCCCCCAACATCCGCGACGACTAAAGGGATACCATAACGCTTTAGCTCCTGTTCCACAGCCTCCGCATTTCTATCCCCGATCTTAAGGACCTGGGGCTTGCCTGGAAAAGAAAACATTTGCGCCCCCCCTGCCATTTTCGCCCGCAGCCGCATTTTACTCGCCCCTAACTGCATAATTCCACTCAGCAAAAGCTCAATGGCAGTATCCGCGTATTTAGCCGGATTGCTCCCTTTGTTGCCATTCGCTGTAGGCAGCATAATATGGGCCATTCCTCCTACCTTAAGCATAGGGTCATGAACACAAATCCCAATACAGGAGCCTAACCCCGCCGTCATCAGGATATCCGGCATTTTGGCAGTTTTATAATCTGCCATACCAACAGTAATCACTACACTCATACTCCTAATGCTCCCAATAATTTGTTCAGAGAACCCTCATTCGGCAGGAAGATAAACTGGCCTTCAATCTGAGGAATTCCACTCATCTGAGTATCTATAAACAAAACATTGTCATCCAGGGTTCCCTCTTCAATCAGAATCGCGTCCAAAATTGCACCCGCCATATCGACAGCGAGCGCCGGCACAGAAGGCTGAAAGGGAATCCCCGAGAACTGAGTCAAGGCAATAAGGAAAGAACTGACCAAAATATTCCCTACTTCTTTAAGAGCGGACTGAGCCATCTCATCGTTGAAAAGATCAAAAGGTCCGTTCGTGCCAAACAGAGCCTGGCACACTATTTCCGCACTGGTTAGAGGGAAGAAAAACACGGCTTTCCCCGGTGCTTCCCCTTCAGCTTTGACATAAACAACTGCCTGAGGAGTATCCAACTGGCCGATAATATCAGACACCTGAACAAAAGGTACTGCCCATACTTCCGGCACAGACATGTCAATCCGTCGCTGCAGCAGCGTAGACAAAGCCGTGGCAGCGTGTCCGGAACCGATATTGCCGATCTCGCGCAGAGCATCAAGCTGGATTTGAGTTATATCCATGCTAGATCAATCCTTTCTTGCGCATGTCCCTTTGAATATCAAAGACACAGCGAATAATCCTGTCCCTTTCCCGTTCCGAGATTTCGTAGAATTCGGCCGAAACATCATACCCTTTGGCGTCTTCCGCTTTATCAGCCCGGCACACGCGCACCGGGGTCTTAATCTTGCCGTTAGGCAACTCTAACTCCGCGTACAGCAAAGAACTTTTTTCCACCTTCTCTTTTGTTTGGAAACGCATCCCGCCCCCGCTTAAATCCAGCATAAGCCCTTTTTGGGAATCACTCAGCCCCTCGCGGGTAACAGCCCGGAAAGATAGGGGATAATAGGCCGGAACCCGCACGAAATTACGACGCTGAACTTTGCGGGTACTCTCAGGGAGTTCGAGCACAAACACCGGAATCGGAACCGCAATCCTCTGCATAATCTTGGCATCGAAAGAGTAAGCGGAAATATCATCCCAAAAATTCACTTCCACTACTGTGCCTTCCCGTAAAGGAATGACCTGCCCCTGGATATAAGGCGCAACCACAGACAGGAGTTTTTCCCCCACTTCATCGACACGCGTGCGGTATTTTCCCTTGAAATCCCCTTCCGGTATATTTAATTCAATCGCCTGTCCTGGAAAGAGTTTCTTCTTGTATGTCAAAAGGTCACCCCCTTGTCGATGTTCGATGTTCGTGGTTCGATGTTCGAGAGAAGGTTACAGATTCTTAAGCAAGGAGCTTAGGAATCCCCGGATGCCTTTGACTTGGCGCGGGGCCTGCAGGTACAAGCCGGAAAGAGAAGCAGCGACCCACTGGATGCAGCGATAAGCTGAACTCTCAGGATAAGATATTCCGATAGGCTCCTGTTTCATGACTGCCCGTACGACGGACTGGTCCTCATACACCCAGCCCAGGAGGTTCAGGGATTCCTTCAGGAATTTTTGTACCGCTGTTTCCAATCTTTCATACGTCGCCCTGGCTTCCCCTTCTGAATGCACCTTGTTTATTACTATATTAACCTGAAGATCCTGCCGTTCCAAGCGCAAAGCCTTAAGCAGGCCATACGCGTCCGTGAGGGCAGTTGGTTCAGGCGTTGTCACCAAAATCACATCATCTGAGGCCCTGAGGAAATTCAAGACAATATGCCCAAGTCCTGCCCCCGTGTCTATAATGAGAATGTCTGCCAATTTCTCCAGCCTACCCAAATTCGAGAGCACGTGAAGAAGTTGAGTTCGGTCCAGATTGGCCAGTTCTTGTATGCCTGATCCTCCCGGAAGAATTCCCACCCCTTTCGGACCGGTCATAAGTATCTCTTCAATGCTTTTTTCCCCGGCCAACAAATGTTCCATCGTGTAGCGGGGGGTAATCCCGAAGGCAATATCAACGTTTGCCAGGCCCAGATCCCCATCCATAATAATGACGCGCAAACCGTAGTCAGCCAAAGCCAAGGCCAGATTGACCGTAAAATTGGTCTTGCCCACGCCGCCTTTGCCGCTCGTAACAGAGATCACGCGCATTTTATGTTTGAGAGGTGCCTGGCGCGAAGCCAATTCACGCAAAACAGTCGCCTGATCAGACATGCGGCTTTTCCTCCCCTAAGATGTAGTAAGTCAATCGTTCCGGAGTCGCAATCTCGATATCATCAGGGACGTTTTGTCCGTTGGTTACATAGGCAACCGGCAAAGTGGTTTGCTGTAATACATTCAGCAGGGAACCGGAACATTCTGTCTCATCCAGTTTCGTAAAAATTACATGAGAAGCGAAGTCCCGAAAGCGTTGGAATACCCTAAGCTGATCTGCCAACTGGGTTGTCGCGCTCATAACCAAAAGCGTAAAATTCGGCTTAGCCTTATCGAGAAAAGCTCTTAATTCCGACATATGCATTTCATGATGAGGACTGCGCCCGGCTGTATCAATGAACACCAGCTCTTTATCCGTATGCTTAAGCAGAGCCTCGCGCAGACCGGACGGAGTCATCGCCACCTCAACATCGACCCCGATAATTTCCCCGAAAGTTTTAAGCTGCTCCACCGCTGCCACCCTGTAAGTATCAGCGGTTATCAAAGCAACCTTGCGCTTGTCCACGATACTGAACCCGGCAGCCAGCTTCCCGATCGTGGTGGTTTTACCCACCCCGGTCGGGCCGATTAAGGCTACAACCGTAGGCCTTCCGGTCCCCGGCCTGATAGCACCTGTAGCAGCACACATCTTAAGTACGCTCTCTTTAAGCGTGGCGTAAACCAGTTCACTGCTTGCCCATTCTTCTTCGCGCAGGCTTTGCTGTACCTGCCGCAAAAGCCGCCGCACTAGGCTTTCACTCAAACCCCGCTGCCGCAGAAAATCTGCCCACGTGCGCAGGGAAATTGGCCAGATTGTTTTCTCCTCGCCCAAGCCTTCCATCTGTTTATTCATCTGTTCAAGCATTTGCCGCATCTGCTTTAGTTCCTGCTGCACAGGGGCAGTTTCCGGTGAATCAATCCCACCAGGCTCGGCCAAACTCCCTGTGGCATACGCCAAAACTCCCCCAGGGTAAGCCGCGGACCCCGAATTCATGTCGACTCCCGAATTTTGCGCGCCTCTCAAGAGTTGCGCTGCTCCTAAGCTTTGCGTTCCGCCTTGCATGCCTAAGTTGGAATCTTGCCTATAACCAAGCCTAGGATTACCCACCGGGTTGGGAACATCAGAGTTCCCCATTGGTGCCTTCTTACCTGCAGGGTGATCTTCAATGGCAGCCATAATTTCAACTTTAGGCTTGCCGAAAAAACCGAAAAAGCCTCCTTCGCGATACTGCCTAGTCTGGAGGATTACAGCTTCAGAACCCAGATCACGTTTTATTTTGCCCATCGTCTCCGCCACATTGTCCCCGACAAACCGTTTAACTCGCACGCGCGATCACCACCATTCCTACTGCTTGCACTTGGACACCCGGTACAAGTTCATTATACGAGAGCACGATCAAGTGTGGAAGCTGGCGCTCACTTAAGCGTTTTAGGTTAATCCGCACAAGCGGAGCGCACACCACCACCGGGTTGTACCCTTTGAGCATCATTTTTTCCACCTCGCGGCTTAAGCTTAGGAGCAATTCCTGCATCAGAGAGGGATCGAGAGCAAGATAAGTCCCATAATCGGAAGGTTGAATACTGTCGAGGATCTTTTGCTCTATCTGCGGGTCCAGTGTAAGCACATACAGATTTTTGTCTTTGCCTAAGAGCGGCTGTACGATTTGGCGGGCCAAAGCCTGGCGCGCATGCTCAGTCAGGCGGTCAATATCCTTGGTGCTCGGAGCAAAATCGGCCAAAACCTCTAAGATATTGACCATGTCCCGGATCGAAACCCGTTCGCGCAAAAGATTGCTGAGGATTTTCTGGATTTGTCCGAGGTTTAAGTTCTCCAGGACTTCCTCGACCACTGCCGGAGCCTTTTCTTTGGCGTTGTCAACCAGGGTCTTGACATCCTGACGATTTAAGATTTCCCAGGCCTGATTCTTAATCACTTCTGTTAGATGTGTGGCCAGGACCGTGGGCGCATCCACCACGGTATACCCTGCTAATTCCGCCTGTTCGCGGTAGCCGGAATTAATCCATTTGGCCTCGAGCCCGAAAGCCGGTTCTTTGGTCGGGGTACCGGGAATCGAGTCATCATCCAGCCCTCCGCTCATCGCCATATAATGATCGGCTATGAGTTCCCCGCCCGCGATTTCAGCGCCACGGATCTTAATCACATACTGGTTGGGAGATAGGTTCATATTGTCGCGCACCCTGATTACAGGCACGATGAAGCCCATGTCACCCGCTATCTGGCGTCTGATGAGCACAATCCTATCCAAGAGGTCTCCCCCCTGCTGGGGGTCAACCAAGGCAATCAGGGCATACCCTAGTTCAAGTTCCATATGGTCTACATGCAAGAGCCCCATGATATTCTCCGGTTTTTTGCTCTCTTCAATTGCTGTTTCCCTGGCAGCTGCGCTTTCCTGCACCACTTGAGCCTTGCTGCTGCGCTGCGTGATCACTCCAATTGTGATTAACCCTCCCGCCACGAGAAACATCGGCACCGGCGGCAGCCCCAGAAGCGCCAGCAATATCAAAACCCCTGCCGTTATATATAAAGCTTTGGGGGTGCGCAGCAACTGTTTGGCAAGATCCTGCCCCAAGTTGGAATCCTCGGAGGCAGCCCTGGTCACGATCAGGCCTGTGGCTGTAGACACAAGCAAAGCCGGAATCTGGGACACCAAGCCATCCCCGATCGTAAGCAGAGTGTACTTATGCAAGGCTGCCAAAAAGGGCATCCCCTTCATCGCCACCCCAGAAATAAAACCACCGATTATATTGACAAAAAGGATGATAATTGCTGCGATGGCATCCCCTTTGACGAATTTGCTGGAGCCGTCCATTGCCCCGTAAAAGTCTGCTCCCTGCTGGATTTTTTTGCGCCGATCCCGTGCCTCCTGCTCATTAATCAAGCCGGAATTCAAATCGGCATCAATGCTCATCTGTTTACCCGGCATGGCATCGAGGGTAAAGCGGGCGGCGACTTCGGACACCCGTTCCGCACCTTTGGTAATTACAATAAACTGAACCACTACCAGGATCACAAAAACGATAAATCCGACGACAGGATTGCCGCGGATTACAAACTGGCCGAACTGTTGGATCACCTCCCCCGCATACCCGTCCAGAAGCACCAAACGGGTGGTGGAGATGTTAAGCGAGAGGCGGAACAAAGTCATACTGAGCAGCAGGGACGGCAAAACAGAAAACTCCAGCGGG
>DAHVVW010000169.1 GCA_027357125.1 Clostridiales bacterium | reverse complement strand
GGGATATGGCCCTGGAACGGTTTAAGTCCAAGGGTGCCAGAGTGGAAGGGAACAAAGTCTATCTCAGCCCCAGGTTGGTTGAAGAAACGTTGGCTATGGCCCCTGCCCGCTTTTTGCTCGAGGCGCGTGATCCTGCCCGTTCGGTCTGGATTGGGGAGGATACCGTTTGCGCTCCGCCGGCCGGAGTGGTTTATGTTCAGGATGCCAAGGAAGGCAGGAGACTGGCAAACTTAGAGGATTACCTTAATTTAGTACGCATCGTCCACCAGAGTGCTGTTTACGGAACGAATGGAGGCGGCCTCGTAATTCCGGAGGCTCCCTCCTTTTCTGACGTTGAGAAGTACGCCTGGATGGTGCTCGCAGGGTACTGGTATTCGGATAAGCCGCAGATGGGGTTTGCCTTGGGTGCGGAGATTTCGCGGGCAGTTCTCGATATCGCCGACATTGTCTTTGAAGGACGGCCTGGCTGCCATACAATCGGCACGGTCAATCCTGACTCCCCGTTAATGTTTTCCGAAAAAATGATCGAGGGGCTGTTTGCGTTTGCGCGTGCCGGACAGCCGGTGATTATTGCTCCATGCAGTATGGCGATGGCCACCAGCCCGGTGACTTTGGCCGGCACGCTGGTGGTAAACAATACCGAAGTATTAGCTGGAATAGTCCTCGCACAGCTCATTAACCCCGGAACTCCTGTCGTGTACGGCAACACCTCCACGATTTCAGATATGCAGACCATGGCCATTGCTTTGGGCGCGCCGGAACTCTCCCTGCTTGTCGCGGCCACGGCCCAACTGGCCCGCTTCTATAAAGTCCCTTCACGTACAGGCGGGGCTCTTACAGATGCCAAGACGCCTGATATCCAGGCGGGAATGGAGTCTATGCTCTCCATGTTTACTTCCCTGGCCAGTCAGGCCAGTATTGTCATGCATGCCGGGGGGATTCTCGACTCGTTCCTTACGCTCTCATACGAAAAGCTTATTATGGATGAAGATGTAAACGGCATGGCCTCGCGTTTCCTGCTGGGAATTAAGGTTGATGAAGAAAGTCTGGCTCTGGAAGTGATTAAAGAAAAAGGTCCAGGCAGCCACTTCCTGGACACTGAGCACACGATGAAGCATTTTAAGCAGGAATTTTGGCGCCCCCAGCTCAGTGACCGACAAGTGTTCCAGGCCGGACGAGACTATACCAGTTATGTGGTAGAGAAGGCCACTGCGGCCTGGCAGCACAGGGTAGCCACTTTTGAACGGCCAGCGTTAAAACCCGAGGTTGAGAAAGATCTGCTTAAGTATTACCGCAATAAATTCGGTCGGGACTCGTTTTAACCAGAGGCCAGAAGTTCGAACATCGAACATCGAACATCGAATTTCGAATATCGATTTTGGGGGGTAAAAAGTGGAGCTGGAGTTTAAGGTAAATGACAAAGCTTATAGTCTGGAGGTAGACCCGGAGTCTAGGCTGTTAGATGTTCTGCGGGAAGAATTAGGGTTGACCGGGGCTAAGGAAGGGTGCGGAGAAGGGGAATGTGGTGCCTGTACCGTCATCATGGACGACCTTGCGGTTAATTCCTGCCTGGTGCTGGCATCTCAGGCCCGGGGGAAAGAAATATTAACAGTAGAGGGTTTGGCTGCTAACGGAGAATTAGACAGGATGCAGCAGGCTTTCATTGACAATGGGGCTATCCAGTGCGGATTCTGCACTCCCGGCATGCTGATGTCTGCGAAAGCTCTCCTCCTCAGGGAGCCTAACCCTACCGAAGAAGAAATTCGTACCGCGCTTGCCGGCAACTTATGTCGCTGCACCGGGTATGTAAATATTGTGAATGCAGTTAAGGATGCGGCTTCTGCTGAGGAAACGGAGGGATCTGTATGATGCCTGAATTTCAAGTCTCCTGTCCGCAAAGTCTGGCTGAATTAGGAGCAGAAGTCTCCCGGCTTGAAGGAGAGGTTCTGTTTTTAAGTGGGGGCACTGACCTTATCCTGGAGCTCAGATCTGGGCAGAGACGGGCTGACTGGCTTATTGATATTTCCCAGGTTCCGGAGCTGCAATATATTAAGGTGGAAAGCAGGCTAAATGGTCTGCTCAAAATTGGGAGCGGGGTTACTTTCACCCAGCTAAGTTCAAACGCGCTTGTCTGGGAAAATGCGCAGTGCCTGGCTCAGGCAGGAAAGCAGATGGGTTCAACCCAGATCCGCAACCGGGCAACCCTAGGGGGCAACATCGCCTCTGCTTCCCCGGCGGGAGACAGCCTCCCGGCCTTAGTGGCATTAGAGGCTGAGGTGACTGTCGAGGGTCCTGGGGGAGCGCGCACGCTGGCTGTAGCCGAGATGTTGGCCGACACGGAAAATGCGCTTAAGGCGCGTGAGTTGGTCACGGAAATCGCGGTCCCGTTTGCCGAACCTAGGGTTGAAAGAAGAAGCGCTTTTGTCAAAATCGGAAGCCGCACACAGGTGAGCATCGCCCGCCTAAGTCTGGCTGCTGTAGTGGAGCTGGAAAACGGAATCATACGCAAACTGCGCCTGGCTGTGGGGGCGCTCGGAAAGGCTCCGCTCAGGCTAGAAAATTTGGAGCGGGATTGGAACGGGCAGCCTGTGCGGCCTGAGATGGCTGCTGAACTTGCTCAGCGCTTGACTGAGACAGTCGATAAAGCAATTCCGGGTAGGCAATCCCAAGCCTATAAACGGCAGGCGGTGCAAGCTCTGGCTTATGATATTTTTGCCGAACTTTTTCCGGAGCAAGGCTTGAGCCAAGGGGGTGGCGGCAATGACAGAAGATAAAAGGATGTACGGGCATGCTGATGATCTGGCTCAACCTAATGAGCTGAAATATGTGGGGCACAACGTACCTCTGCATGACGCCGTTGCTAAGGCCACGGGCAAAATACAGTATACGGGGGATATGGAATTCCCGGGAATGCTTTATGTCAAAATCCTTTTTAGTCCCCTGGCGCACGCCCGCATTAAGAAGATTGATGCTTCCGCGGCCTTAGCCCTGCCGGGAGTGGTAGCAGTTTTTACGCATGCAAATACTCCCGAAACCCTCTATAACAGCCAGGTGTGGTTTGCCGGGCAAGAAGCGCGCGCAGATGAACGCCTGTTTTGCGATACGGTCAGGTTTGTCGGAGACAGGGTAGCGGCTGTCGTAGCGACGGATAAAAAGACGGCTGCTAAAGCTGTGAGCCTGATAAAAGTAGAGTATGAAGTGTTGCCTGCGCTTTTCGATCCTGAGGAAGCCCTAACAGAAAATGCGATCGAAATCCACCCTGGAGGCTCCCCGTTTTTCGAGAAAGAGTTCGGCTGCGGCATTACAAGTGAGACTTTTAATAAAGCGGAGCTGATAGTTGAAGACAGAGTAGAGACGCCCAAGATCCATCATGCCGCGATGGAAACGCACGTGTGTATTGCCATTCCTGATTACAGCGGCAAAATTACGATCTATACCCCCTGCCAAATCCTTTATTCTGTGCGCTTAGTGGTCGCCAAAGTTTTGAGACTTCCCTATAACAAAGTCCGTATTCTTAAAACTCCCATGGGCGGTTCTTTTGGCGGCAAGCAGGAAGTGACAATTGAGCCTTTGGCAGCCTTTTTCGCCCAAGCCACCGGGAAGCCGGTAAAGATTGAATATAACCGCCAGGAAAGCATTATCTCGACCCGCACGCGCACCAGAACGATCGGGTATGTGCGTACGGCGGTGGATAAAAACGGGAAAATCCTGGCGCGCGAGGTCAAGGCAATTGTTGACACCGGTGCCTACACCTCCAACGGCTCAGTCGTAAGTATGGCCATGGGGAAAAAGATTTTCCGCCTTTACCGCATCGAAAATCAGGTTTTCCGGGTGCAGGCGGTGCATACCAATACCCCGGTGGCCGGGGCTGCCCGCGGGTATGGTTCCCCACAGATTCATGCCATCACGGAAATAAACCTGGATCATGTGGCTAATCGTTTGGGTCTTGACCCGGTGGAATTCAGGCTTAGGAATCTCGTACATCCTTATGACCAGGATTTGAGCGGCGGCCCGTCGTTGGGCAATGCCCGCATCATTGACTGTGTCGAGGAAGGGGCTAAGCTTTTCCGTTGGCAAGAGCGCCGGGCTCAGGCAAACGGAAACGGGAGCGGGCGTTTCCGCCGCGGCGTGGGCATGGCGTGCGCCACCCACAGCAATGGGTATTTTGGAGCGTTCCAGGATTTTACCACGATGACTTTGCGCATGCTGGAAGACGGCAGTATGATCCTCAACTCCGGCATCCATGAATTAGGCTGCGGCACGGTCACCACCATGAAGCAAATAATCGCTGAGGTTATTGATATCAACCCGGACAGAATCGAGGCCCCGGAAGGGGATACGGAAACCAGTCCTTATGACGTCGGCTCCCAGTCCAGCCGCGTCACCCATATCTGCGGGGCCGGAGCGCTTAAAACCGCGCACAAGGTGAAAGAAATCTTCCAGAGGGAAGCGGCCAAGATTCTCGGCTGCGAGCCGGAAGATGTTGTAATGCATGCAGAAATAGTGTGGGCTAAATCTAAGCCTGAGGAAAAGATGACTTATGGAGAAATGGCCAGAGCCATTCAACGGAAAAACCGGATGGAGATAATTGCCACTGAGACCTACCAGGCTGCGGACAACCCCGGCTCTTACGGAGCCAACTTTGTGGAAGTGGAAGTAGACACCCTTACGGGACTGGTGCGGGTTATCGATTTATTAGCTGTGCATGATGTAGGAAAAGCGATTAATCCGGGTTTTGTCAAAGGACAAATCTATGGCGGGGTACAAATGGGGATCGGCCTCGCCTTAAGCGAAGACCTCCGGATTGACCCCAAGAACGGGAAAGTCAAAGGGGACAGCTTTGCCAGGTACCACTTGATCAATGCCCCGGATATGCCGCTGGTGAACGTCTTGCTCATTGAAAAAGGCGGGGATCTTGGACCTTTTGGTGCCAAAAGCATTGGAGAAATTGCCACCTGTCCGACTGCCCCCGCTGTCGTCAATGCCGTAAACCAGGCGTTGGGGACGAATCTCACGACCTTGCCCTTGACGCCGGAGAGGATTTTGGCGGCACTAAGAGAGTAAAAGGAGTGAAATCCAATAAGGGTCATAAGGGCCTCAATTGAACGAATTTGGATTAAGAATTCAAATTAAGCGCATCAGGGATTAAAAAGATAAGATGGTAAAAAATGTTGTAAGCCTGGCCGAAAGGTCAGGCTTTTTTGGCGCGCGCCTGGCGTTGATGTTATACAGGTAGAAGGTGCGAACAACGGCAGTTGTAGTTGGTGAGTTTATGCACCGGAATCATTGCTTGGTTCAATATAGTTTTTTAGCATATTTAGATCTTTAATAATTACATAGCCGTTATCTCTCCTAATAATGCCAGCCTTCTCCATATTCCCAAGTATATTTGAAGCAGTAACCCTACATGTTCCGGCATAAATCGCCATTTCCTGATGCGTAAATTTTATGTTT
>DAHVVW010000168.1 GCA_027357125.1 Clostridiales bacterium | reverse complement strand
CCGCAGCCAATAAGGCTAAAGCTAACAAACCTATTCTTAACCATATTTTCGTCCATGTCCATTTGGACCGTTTCGTCTGTTTCGTTCGTTTCATCCATTGGGTTCGTTTACTCTTCCATTTTGTTCGCTTACTCATGATCTCACCCCGGTTCTATCTTGCCCACAAGCTGCAGCGTTTAGACCGGGCCGAGATTTCAGCTTTTACCTTTTTCCAGCCCTTGATTGCGGCCTTAATACCACTCTGCTATACTGAACGGGGTGAGAAAATGCTAGATTATCTTATACATATTCTGCTTTATCTATATGTATTTTTGCTGCCGTTTCTCCCTCTCAGCGTAGGAGGGCTAACAATCCCAGTCTCAGGGGATACGGTCTTGGCAGCTGTCTTTGGGGTATTCAGCCTAAATCTCTTCTTTCCAACCGCGAGGAAACGCCTTTTACAGGCGTTCCGGTCTGCACGCCCCGGGTTGCTGGAGATTTTTTTGGTTTTAATGTCCGTTATCATGCTCTTTTCAGTTTCTTATGCTATGGAAAGGAAGCTGGCTCTAAGTGAGAGTGTGCGTTTTATCAGCTATGTTTTGTTATATTTAATGATTAAGTATGATTCAAGTTCTTTGTCCTTTCTTAAGAAGCTGTTAGCCTCGTACCTGACGAGTGCGGCCCTGCTATGCCTAATCGGGATCTACCAGTTTTTTGTTCAACCCGAGTTTCTCCAACAGTGGGTGACCGCAGGTGGAACTATTGTAAGAGTTCCCGCTGCTTTCGGCAACCCTAATTCCTTCGGAGCGTATCTTGTGCTCGTGCTATTTCCGGTATTAATGCTCGCATTTACCCAGCGCAAGCATATATCCGGCCTAGTCTACAGCTTCCTTTCCCTCTTGCTGATACTGAACATTATTTTTACAGGCTCGCGCAATGCCCTGCTCGGCCTGATTCTCGGCTGTCTCGTGCTCGTGTTTGTCTATAATTGGCGCGTTATCATGGCCTTTGTTCTCCTGGCCCCGGGGGCTCTGTTATTGCCGCAGGTGTCGACCCGCCTCCATGATGTAGGAAACATCTCGCAAAATATGTCGCGCATCAGGCTCTGGCAAACAGCGCTTAAAATGATCAAAGACCATCCTGTGTGGGGAGTTGGTAATGGAAATTTTGTGAGTTATTACGATCTATACATTGCTAAATACCCCGAGTTAGCTTGGGAGGACTGGAAAAGGTACCCTGTTCACAACTCTTACCTCAAAGTCCAGACTGAACTGGGAATAGGGGGAAGCGTATCCTTGCTTGGGATTCTCATTAGTGCCTGGCTGACAGTCAGGAAGACGGCTAAATCTGCATCTGACCCAGCTTTAAGTAGTTTTTTTACCGGCTTTTTAGCTTCCATACCTGCATTTTATTTTATGAACTTCTCAGATAACATCCTGTTTGTGCCCAAAGTTGCGTCCTATTTCTGGCTTGTGCTGGCAGTTGCCGCCAGTGCCCAGGTACAGACTACCGATCTTGTTTAGCGAGCGTTAGAATTTTGGTGCCAGGGTAGAAGTGAGCAAGAATCACTTCATATCCCTGGCCTTTTTGTGCTAGGTCGTTGGCACCGTACTGAGACATTCCGACCGCATGCCCGTTGCCATAAGTGGTAAATGTTATTTGGCCCGGAGCTATGGACCACTCTATGTCCGTGGAAGCCAGACCCAACAGAGTGCGCAGTTGAGTAGCCGCAAATGGACGTCCAAACAGGGTAAGGGTGCGAACTCTCCCTGCTGTTGTGCGCGATACTACCTTGACATCTGCGGAACTTATATTAGTCGGCACCTGGGACAAATTTAACTTTTGGGCCAGTTCTTGTACGCTAAAAGTAAACTTCTTTACGAAACGCTCCGGATTTTCTTCCCCTGAACTCACATTCTGCAGATAAGGACGGGCCTCACTCCATACCTCTTCCGATCTCTCTGTTGGTTTACGGCCGCTGCTGCTATAAAAAAAGGCATCAATGTATTCCCCGTTCGCTACTAACACCTGACCGCCTGTACCTTCTACCGCTTTGGCAATGCGTGCCCGGTACCGCCAGTAACCAACAAGCCCCCACTTCGTGCGCATTTGCTTGTCCGAGAGCCAGGCTTGGGTTAGCACTGTCGTATCGACATCATAGCCAGGATCAGGCATCGGTACGTGGCTTAGGCGTTTGGCGGCATAAGTGCGGGCAGCCACCGCCTGGGCTTTGAGAGCCTCGGCTTTGAACTCAGCAGGCATCTCCGCCGCCACGACCCCGATCAGGTATTCCTCCAAAGGGAGCTTGTCAACTTTGCCGTCAGGCATTAACGCCCGGATCTGATAGTCTCCCGCCGGTTTTTTATGCCAGCGCAGAGCAGTCCACGGGAGTATCGCTACAATACAAACTGAAAGCACGATGATCCAGAGCCATTCTCTTTTCATTTCTATTATCCCTCCCGCAGTTTGGCCACACCTATGAGCAGCTGCTTCCGGCATACGATCGTACAAGCTTGTATTTAAGACTATGCGGGAACAATTGAGAATATGGCAAAAAATTAACCGGATTCAGGTGATCCCTGATCCGGTTTTAGCTTTACTATTTAGTTGGAAGTCAAGACCTTCTACACCCTCCTGATCTCAGCACCGAGGCCGCGAAGCTTCTCTTCAATGCGCTCATACCCGCGGTCAATGTGGTGGATCCCGGAAATTTCGCTTGTGCCGTCAGCCGTTAGCGCAGCTAAGATCAAGGCTGCTCCGGCCCTTAGATCTGTAGCCGTAACCGGGGCAGCGGTCAGGGAAGGGACTCCTTTGATGATTGCGGTTCGGCCCTCGATTTTAATATCTGCTCCCATGCGTTTTAATTCGTCTACATGCATAAATCGGTTTTCAAATATTGTCTCCGTGACCATGGATGCGCCTTGTGCCCGGCTAAGCATACCCAGAAAAGGGGCCTGCAGATCTGTTGAAAACCCGGGATGAACCTGAGTTTTAACGTCCACGCCCTGATAGAGTCCGTCCCCGCTGATGTGGATTCCGTCTCCTTCTTCAACCACCCGGATTCCCGCTTCCACCATTTTCGCCAGCAGGGGCTTTAAATGATCAGAGATCACATTTTGCACCAGCACATCTCCACCGGCCGCAGCCGCGATCAAGAGAAAGCTTCCGGCCTCAATCCGGTCAGGAATCACGGTGTGAGTTGTGCCATGCAGTTCTTGTACCCCTTCAAGGTGAATTACACTTGTGCCAGCACCACGGACTTTTCCACCCATCTCGTTGATGAAATTAGCTAAGTCAACGATTTCAGGCTCTTGGGCGGCGTTTTCGATCACGGTGGTTCCTTCAGCCAGCGCGGCAGCCATCATGATGTTTTCCGTTGCCCCCACACTGGGGAAGTCTAAGTAAATTCGAGCCCCTTTGAGAGCTTGGGCCTTGACATCGAGAAAGCCGTGATCCATCCGCACCTCTGCTCCCAAGGCCTCCAACCCTTTGAGGTGCCAATTGATCGGACGCGAGCCGATGGCGCACCCGCCAGGATGGGAAATGCGCACCCGCCCTTGCCGGGCCAAGAGCGCACCCATGATGACAATTGACGCCCGCATCTGGGTCACCAGGTCGTGGGGTGCCTCAATACTCTCAAGCACACGCGCCTGAATATGCAGCTGGGAACCGTGCCTGGTAACGCGCGCGCCCAGAGACTCGATCACCTCGGTCATCACACTTACGTCTATTAAATCAGGTGCCTCCTCCAAAATTACCGGGTCCGCTGTCATCAGACTGGCGGCTATAATCGGGAGCACCGCATTTTTGGCACCGCTGACTGTCACCGTCCCCTTAAGGGGTTTGCCACCTTTAATTAAGAATTTGTTCAAATTACGGAGTCACCCCTCTTGCGCATCTAACTTCGTCCAACTTCAAGCAACTCGTCTTACTTCGTCTTGCTTTATCTAATAACTTCGAGTATTCTCTCACAGAGGTTGTTTTTCCTTCTTTATTTCGACCTTTTTAGATGTTAAAAATCTTCCAAAAGAGTGGGCAACGCGAGCACACTTTTGCCTGTTCCAGTTCCTGAGCGCGTTAATACTTGGACATTTATACGGTCAGGCCCTGCTTGCACTGTTTTACTGCCATCAGGGCGGTAGGCCGCAATCGAGTGTGTCTGGTCAGCTGCCATCCATTGGCGCGGCTGGGCCTCTACTTGGGCCAGATAAGCGGCTATGTCCACTGCCCCTGCAACACGTTCATCTAAATATAAGGTCCCACCATTTCGCTCCACTTGGGCGGCGAATCCGGCGTACCATTTATTGATCTCTGTTTCTTCGTCCCTGGTTACTAAGCGTCTGCCTAAAACTGTGACGGCTTGCATGCCGCCCGCGGTTTCTTTGGCGCTTGTATGCCACTCCCATTTCTCTTGCGTTAGTTCCCTACGGAGAGCACGCGGAATCTCATCCCCGTCAAACCACAGAATCAGACGCACCTCAGCCTGCGTCTCTTCCACTAACCCGGATTCGAGCAACCAGGGGAGTCTGGCAGGCGTTAAAATGTATTTGGCAAGCGGCCATATTAATGATAATGTAAATGCCAGGACAAGCACAAGTGCCATTTTTTTCCGTTGTGTCGTGAAGACCTGGAATTTTAAACAGCGCATTGTTTTCTCCTTTGCCCTCTCTAATATTAAATCTCTTTAATATTCTTGCCAAAGGGCGCAAAAGAAAACGCAACTCTTATGTGTGCTAAAAATTTTCGGAGAAGGTCACTGCAGCTAGCAAATTTAAACTTAGTGCTGGTTCTAAAATCCCCTATATATTAAATACGTTCGGCCTTGATTTTATAAGGGGGGCTAACCAAAAAAATAGCACAAGAAATTCTTTATAAAGAATTTCTTGTGCTAGTCTGACTGTTTGAATGACTTACTTGGCCTTACTTCCGTACGGCATCGCCTTCGGCGGCACTAATGCGAGCCACTGCTTTGCGCAAAGCGAACTCTGCCCGGCGCAGATCAATTTCCGCCGTGCGCTGAGTCAGCCGTTTCTCGGCCCTTTCCTTCGCAGCCAGGGCACGCGCCAAGTCAATCATGTCCCCGGGCTCGGCGGTGTCGGCTAAGACTGTGGCTTTGTTATACCCAACTTCTATGAACCCGCCGGATAACGCCAGCTTCCGTACAGAGCCATTCGCTGTGTAACGCATAACTCCTATTTGCAATCCGGCAATCAGAGGAGCGTGATTGGGTAAAATCCCTAGTTCGCCGGACTCTCCGGGCAGGACAACAAACTCCACTTCTTCTTTGACAACCTGTCCTTCCGGGGAAACCACCCTTAGAGTAAATGTTCCTGCCATGGGTTACGCCCCCAGTTTCGCGGCTTTTTCCACAGCCTCTTCAATCGTACCCACCATGTGGAAAGCAGCCTCGGACAGGTTATCGTGTTTGCCGTCCACAATTTCCTTAAAGCCACGAATGCTCTCTTTAAGAGGCACGTAT
>DAHVVW010000167.1 GCA_027357125.1 Clostridiales bacterium | reverse complement strand
TGTCCTTTACATTTTCTAACGACATCTTCCACCGGAAAAGAACCCAATCGGATTTGTTCCTAAGTCTGCTGCCCCGGCTGAACAACCGGCAAAATAAACACCCTCCTACGTCTTGATCAAGGAGGGAGGGATATTCTCGCACCTCAATCCCCGCCTTCTCAGACAGTATAGTGGCAGACTCTATTATCCTAATACATTCAATCATCCGCACTTCGAGTATCCGCAGTGGGTGCAGACAACGCAACCGCTCTCATGGTTGATCGGCATGCCGCACTCCGGGCAAGCATTGTCCACGGCCACTCCGGCCCGGGCTTTCTTCACAACTGCCTTCTCCGCTGCGGTTGGACCGGAAGCANTCACCATTTTCATGGCCGCATCATTTCCATTTCCGTTACCATTACCATTACCGTTTCCGTTTCCATTGCCATTCGGGCCGATGTCCATATATTTCTTGATAACGCGGGCGATGGCATCCGGGCAGGAAGTGACGGTTACGCCCTCACGGCGGATGCAGGCGGGGCAGCGGATGCCGCGAATCTGCTCCATAATCGCCTCTACGGACAGCCCGGAACGAAGCGCAATCGAGATCAGCCTGGCGGTGGCTTCGGACTGGGAGGAGCACCCTCCGGCCCGTCCGGTGTTGGTAAAGACCTCGCAGATCCCTTTCTCATCGGCATTAACACTGACATAAAGGTTGCCGCAGCCGATTTTGATCTTTTCCGTAACTCCCATCGTCACTGCCGGGCGCGGGCGCGGAATTACCGTATTCACTTCAGGCACAAACGGCACTTTGGGTGGAAGTGCGGTGTTATCGCCACCGGTGGCGTTCTTGCCGCTGTCTTTCTGTGCCGCTGCCGTACCGGTCGAGAGCACCTGCTCCTCGCGGCTGCCATCGCGATACACGGTCAGCCCTTTGCAATTAAGGTCATACGCAAGCCGATAAGCCTTGGCAATATCCTCATGCGTGGCCGCGTTGGCGAAATTGATCGTCTTCGAGACCGCATTGTCAGTAAACTTCTGGAAAGCGGCCTGAATTTTGATGTGCCATTCCGGTTCGATTTCCTGAGCGGTAATAAAGACTTCCTGGACCCAGTTCGGCACTTCAGGGACGCCCAAGACTGTACCGGTTTCAGCGATTTTGTGCATAAGCTCCGGAGAGTAGAAGGAAAACTCATTCGCAAACTGTTCAAAAATCGGATTTACCTCCACCAGGGAAGTGCCATCCATCACGGTCTTTGTATACGCCACCGCAAATAATGGCTCCACTCCGCTGGAAGCGCCGCAGATCATAGAAATCGTCCCGGTCGGGGCAATCGTGGTCAAGGTCGCATTGCGCAGCTTCATCATCCCGTCATAGACAGAGCCGGAATAGTTGGGGAAAGTGCCCCTTTCTGCAGCCAGGCGCTCTGATTCGAGCCGCGCCTCGGTCTGCATGAATTTCATCACTTTTTCCGCGTACTCTACGGCCTCTTCCGAAGCGTAGGAAGTCTGAAGCAAAATCAGCATATCCGCAAAGCCCATGACCCCGAGGCCAATCTTGCGATTTCCCTTGACCATTTCCTCAATGTTCGGCAGCGGGTATTGGTTGGCATCGATTACATCATCCAGAAAACGCACAGACAGCCGCGTGATGTGCCCTAACTTTTCCCAATCCACCACAACCTTGCCGTCCTTTTCCGTGACCATCAACTTAAGGTTAATGGAGCCAAGGTTGCAGGCCTCATTGGGCAGTAGTGGCTGTTCCCCGCAGTTGTGCACATAAATGCCATTGGCATCAAAGGCATTTACGCCCGGTACTTGTGCATCATAGACTTCTTCCTCGCCCGCAGGCACGCACTCCGTAACGGTTGCCACAAAACGTTCCCTGTTCATAGATCTCTGATAGGAATCGAGCTTGGCCGTAAGTTCTTGTTGCTTTTTCTTATGGCTGAAACCGATAATCTCTGCAAACTGCGCCAGGTTATCCTGACTGACCGCTAATTCATGGCCTGCCTGAACCTCATATTCCTTCATGCCCCCCTGCCCGTCAGGCAAGGATTTTAATCCTGAAGGCTTGCGATTGAGATAAATCGTTGAAGCAATTCCTAAGCGGTGGAGCATCCGTTGCACAATTGTCAAACCTTCAAGATTCTTTTGCCAGAGCCGGACGGAAACCCCTTTTTCCTGGGTACCAACTACCGTTCCATCGGTATCAAAGAGCCCTCTTAACAGCGCCCGCTGAAAATCATAGCCGGTTTTTTCTAAAAGAGAAGTCAGACTCTTAGCTCCGGGATAGATGCCGTACTCAGCCGCCAGGTCACGCAACGCAGCCAGCCTTAAGCGATGTTCCTTTCTCTCGCCAATCTCCTTCTGAAATCCTTGAAAATCTGAACGATGAGGCAAACTGAAAGCAGCTTTTTCCGCAGCTTCAATTAGAGAAATTGCCCCCTCGTCCTCACCCCAGACGGAAATAACCCCCCCGTCTTCTTTCAAGGTGCCGTCACCGAGAAGCAGGCCGAGCAGATATCCTTCATCAAATGTGCCTTTCCCTTCCCACTTGAGCCCCCGGTTGTTAGAAAGGATTATTTCATCGCCGGGCTGAAGCTCCCCAGCAGCCTTCCATGCTTCCGCTATTTCCTCCCGGGTAATCTTGGCCGCTACCCGAATGAGGTGATCAGCCGTAACTTTAATCTGATAACCCCTGTCCGTAAGAATTTCCAAGACCGGTTTAACCCCGGTGCTAAAGAAACCCTCGGCACTGGTCCGGTGATATTCCCCGTTTATAGCCACTGCTGTCTCTTGCCCTAAAATATCTTTAACTTGCACCGGGCCTTGATCCGTAAGCACCCACGTGTCGCCGGTGACGCACGGATTGGTCGCCTCAATCTCTCCCAGATGCGGAGTCGGGTTGTCCTTATTCAGGCGGTCCAGGAACACAACGCCCGGTTCCCCGTTGCGCCAGGCATGGTCAACGATTTTATCAAAAACTTCCTGCGCGGATAGCTGCATCACTGCTTTGCCCGTATGCGGGTCAACTAAATCATAGGCTTGTCCCGCGCGCAAGGCTTCCATAAATTGCTCGGTGATACCAACAGAAATATTGAAGTTCGTTATTTCCTTGTTATTTTCTTTGCACTGAATGAATTCCAAAATATCCGGGTGATCCACCCTAAGTATCCCCATGTTGGCCCCACGGCGGGTGCCGCCCTGCTTTACAGCTTCCGTAGCTGAGTTAAACACTTTCATAAAAGATACCGGACCGGAAGCGACTCCACCGGTTGAACGAACCGCACTGTTTTTAGGGCGCAGGCGGGAAAAGCTGAATCCCGTCCCTCCCCCTGATTTATGAATAATGGCAGCATTCTTAATCGCATCGAAGATTTTTTCCATGCTGTCCTCAACAGGCAAGACAAAGCACGCACTCAGCTGGCCCAGATCCCTGCCGGCATTCATTAAGGTCGGTGAATTAGGCATAAATTCGAGATTGGCCATCATGGCATAAAATTCTTTCGCCAGAGCCTGAGTTTCTTTTTTTCCTTTGCCGTACTTTTCTTCTTCAACTTGCGCAATCACCGTGGCGACCCGGTAAAGCATATCTTCCGGGCTTTCCACTGCTTTCCCGTTTTCCTGCTTCAGATAGCGTTTTTCCAGTACCACACGGGCATTAGGCGTCAGATTTGCCTTAGGCCATGTTTTCGGTACTTTTTCTTCGAAACTCAATGTCGATACCCCCAACCTTTTTTTCTTACAAAATTATTAAAAATGACTTATCTCAATTAAGGCACGAATCATTAATTTGCTGCAGAATGCCTGCCCTTTTTCTCCATCAGTTCATTTAATTCTTGCATAAAACGCTGAACATCTGTAAATTGCCGGTAAACCGAAGCAAATCTTATATACGCCACTTCATCCAAGTTGAAAAGACGTTCCATCACCGCCTCCCCTACTTCCTCGCTCGAAACTTCCCGTTCATGACTGTTGCGTAAAGCCTTGTCAATGTCATAGGCCGCTTGTTCAATCTGTTCGACAGCAACCGGTCGCTTTTCACAGGCTTTAAGCATGCCCGCCATCAATTTGGCCCGTGCAAACTCTTCCCGCCGTCCATCTTTTTTGACCACGATCAAAGGCACATCCTCATACCTTTCATACGTGGTAAAACGCCGGGAGCAATCCTCGCATTCCCGCCGCCGCCGGATCGCCGAGCCTTCTTCTACTTGGCGCGAGTCAAGGACTTTGGTATCCTCATTTCCACAAAACGGACAGCGCACAGGTTCACCCCCATATGTAGTACAAGGATTATTGTAGCAACACCATATGTAGTATGTCAATCCTCTAAAAGTACTATTACAGTCCGCCCCGATAGTCCTATATCCTTAAATATCGCTCGCTCTCATTCTCACGAACAAATACCGATTATACTTTTATCATATTTCCGACAGCATTCACTATTATTTGATTAAACGACAAGATTCACTGCCATAATAAGAGATAAGAAACTTTTCAAATTCATCAACCACGGAAACGGAGTGTCAAAAGATTGTGGCTGCCGGCAATCTTGATTCTTACATGCGCACGCGCATCCATGAACTTGACTTGATCAAAACGTTGGCCATAGTTTTGATGGTTGTGTATCATCTTATTTATGACCTTAAGGAATTTGCGAATTTTCCAATAGACTACCATGCTCTGTTCTGGCATACTTTGCAGAAAACTTCGGCCTTACTATTTATATTTGTGTCCGGCGTTAGCAGCGGACTAAGCCGCAATCCCCTGCGCCAAGGTTTAAAAATATTTTCGTATGGATTAATTATCACCGCTATTACTTATTTGGTCATGCCGGAGCAATACGTTCGCTTCGGAATTCTGCATTTTCTCGGAGTCGCAACCCTCATCTTATTTTTCTTGCGCAAGCAAAAAATCCCCGTTCTCATCATACTCGCTATTCTATCCGCAACCATCGGATTCACACTTAATAAACTTTATCTGCCAACACCGCTGCTCCTACCAATTGGGGTAAAATATCCCGAGTTCGGGAGTGTTGACTACTTCCCGATCTTTCCCTACCTTTCCGTATCAATTTTAGGACTAATCGCTTATCGGTTATTCTACATGAAAGCTCGCAGGGAAAATCCCGGCTTCCTCCAACCCAGACGAACCTTTCTACCCATTTCCTTGAGCTCAAGTCTCAGCAAACACTCCTTGATGATTTATCTGGTTCACCAGCCTCTCCTTTTGGGCGCTATTTTTACATTTTTGGCCCTTGCACGCTAACTTCTTTACACCCATGAAGCGAAGCTAGGTGCAACCTTCATGCGAAATAGCTAAGACTACCGTCCGATATAATTATTGGCAAATACGGTTAAACTAGTAAAGCAGATTATTTAAAAGCAATATGGGGGCTAACGTATGAAAAAAGAATTCCCGGATAAGAACGCGAACCCGAACACAAAACCAACACCCCACCGACCTGAAGAACAGCCGAGCACAGATTCGAGAGATTGGCACGGCTTATCCGAAGAC
>DAHVVW010000166.1 GCA_027357125.1 Clostridiales bacterium | reverse complement strand
AAAGGATGGAAAAATTACCGCCAAACAGATGCGCGTAATCGCAGGGAACGGCGGGAGGACTGTCTATGCCCCGGCTATTATGTCCACAGCCTGTTATCGGATAGATTCGCTGTATACCTTCGAAAACGTAAAAGCTGAGGGATATGCAGTCTACACTAACACAGTACCGACAAGCGCATTCCGGGGATTTGGAAACTCGCAGTCAATCTTTGTCTTAGAATCAATGATGGATATGGCGGCGGAAAAATTAAACATTCTCCCTGGAGAAATTCGCAAAATAAATGCAGTTCAAGCGAATTACACTAATGTTCACGGATGGAGGATTGGTACAGCAGGGTTAATCGAATCAGTCGATAAAGCCGTAGAAGCAATGGAACAAAGGACAAAAGAAGAGGTTAAACCTGGGAAAGTGCGTGGCATTGGTTTGGCTTGCTGCAACCATGTATCCGGCAATAGGGGATTCTTTCCCACATTTGACGGGTCGGCTGCGGTTGTTAGAATGGGGGAAGACGGAAAGATAGTCCTCTATCACGGGGAATGCGATATGGGCCAAGGGCAAAACACGGTATTTGCCCAGATTGTTGCCGAGGAATTAGGAGCAAAATTCGCTGACGTTCAAGTGGGTGCAGTTGATACCCAGATTTCACCCTTTGGTCTGGGTTCCTGGGCTACCAGGGGCACCACTATCGGGGGTATGGGGGCCAAAGCCGGGGCGGAAGCTGCAAAGAAGATTTTATTTGAAGCGGCGGCGGATTTACTGGGAGCTAAACCTGAAGAACTCTCCTCCCACGAGAGTGCAGTTTATGTGACTGATACACCGGATAAAAGGTTAACTTTTGCCGAGGTTGCCCGCAGCTATGTTTTCAAACATGGCGGAGCTTCAATTATCGGAAACGGCTACTATGTTCCGGATACAGTTCCCCCTGATCCCAAGACGAAATACGGCAATATTGCCCCGGCCTATGTTTTTGGGACTCACATCGCCGAGGTGGAAATAGATAGAGAAACAGGGCGGGTCGAAGTCGTTAATTACTGGGCTGCCCATGATGTCGGCAGAGTGCTTAACCCAACTTTATTAGAGGGCCAAGTTGAAGGTGGGGTAAGTATGGGCCTTGGCTGGACTCTGATGGAGAATATGATTACTAAAGATGGTGAGGTTCTGAATGCAGGTTTCCTGGATTATCGGGTTCCGGGTCCGAAAGACGTCCCCAGGATTCAAACAATGTGGGTGGAACCTGTGGAGCCCAATGGACCGTTTGGAGCAAAAGGGATAGGAGAGCCGGCGCTGAACCCGGTTCCGGCAGCAATTGCCAATGCCATTTACAATGCGATTGGTGTCCGCTTTACTGAATTGCCGATAACGTCTGAGCAAGTATTGGAAGTGCTTCAAGAAAAAGAAAAGCCGTAATACACTTTTTATCATAGACTCAAGCAGAAGAACACGGCATTTATTTAGAGAGGGTTGGAAGAGGTGGCGGTAATGGTGTCTGAACCAAGAAAAATACGCATTGAGATAGATAAAAAAAGCTGCAAACGCTGCGGCATCTGTCAGGGTCTGTGCCCGCAAGCAGTATATAGCCTAGCCAAAGACGGCTCCCCTGAGATCACGAACCCGGAGCGCTGCACAAACTGCCGCCTGTGCGATTTACGGTGCCCGGATTTTGCCATCACACTGGAGGTGTTAGCTTGAACAGACCGGTCGGAGTACAATTCATGCAGGGCAACGAAGCTTGTGTTTACGCAGCGCTTGATGCCGGGGCCAAGTTTTACGGCGGCTATCCCATCACCCCATCATCCGAGATCGCGGAACTGTCAGCCAAGTTCCTGCCCCAGGTGGACGGAGTTTACCTCCAGATGGAAGACGAAATCGGCAGCATCGCTGCCATCATCGGGGCGTCCGCTGCCGGCCAGAAATCCTATACTGCCACCAGCGGTCCCGGATTTTCCCTCATGCAGGAGAACCTAGGTATGGCCGTGTATGCCGAAGTCCCGCTCGTCTTAATCAACGTCATGCGCAACGGCCCCAGCACCGGACTGGCCACCCGTCCGGCCCAGGGGGATGTCATGCAGGCCCGCTGGGGCACGCATGGGGATCATCCCATCATCGCCTTAAGCCCGGGCTCGGTTCAGGAATGCTATGACTTGACCGTGAGAGCTTTTAACCTCTCAGAAAAATATCGGATCCCGGTCATCCTCTTAGGGGATGAAGTCATCGGGCACATGCGGGAAAGCTTAACCATTCCGGAAGCAGACAAACTGGAAATCATCAACCGCAAGCTGCCCACGGTCCCAGCCCAAGGGTACAAACCCTACCAAACCGATGAAGATGACATTCCGGCAATTCCGCCTTACGGCACAGACTACATCGTCCACATCAGCAGTTCCTGTCATGACGAGAGCGGCTATTCCCACAGTGCTCCTCAGACCGCAGACAAACTCGTACAGAGACTGCACCGTAAAATCGACAAGAACAAAAAAGACATCATCCAAGTGGAATGGTTCGGCCCGGAGCAAGCCGACCTCACCATCATCGCCTATGGCGCGATTTCCCGTGTGGCCAAGCAGGCCGTAATCAACGCCCAGGACAAAGGGCTCTCAGTCAACTTATTAAGGCTTATCACCCTCTGGCCCTTTGCCGATGAAGAAGTTAAAGCAGCTTTAGAGAAAGCCAAAGCAATCTTAGTGCCTGAACTCAACTTAGGGCAGATCGTCCATGAAGTCGAGCGTCTTAAC
Source organism: Clostridiales bacterium (assembly GCA_027357125.1). Lineage (GTDB taxonomy): Bacteria > Bacillota > Desulfitobacteriia > Desulfitobacteriales > Desulfitobacteriaceae > Paradesulfitobacterium. The sequence goes on along the minus strand of DAHVVW010000166.1, from coordinate 2,777 downwards.
ACCTTTGGCCCTCCTGTTCATTCCCTCTCCAGAATCGACGGGGAAATTCTCATCCCGGCCCAGATCATGGAGAAAATCGAGGAGGTGCTCAAATAATGGCCTTATCCTACAAAGACTACCTGGAACAAAGCCAGCTGCCCCACATGTGGTGCCCGGGCTGCGGGGACGGCATCATCTTAAGAGCCTACACGGAAGCCTTGGCTGAACTAAACCTGGCTCCCAAAGATGTCGTCACCGTCACCGGTATCGGCTGCTGGGGCAAAGCGGATGACTACCTCTCCACCCAAGCTTTCCACGGCACCCACGGACGGGCTTTAGCCTTTGCCACCGGAATTAAAACCGCCAACCCGGACTTAACCGTCGTAACCCTCATGGGAGACGGAGATGCCGTCACCATCGGGGGCAACCATTTCATCCATGCCGCCCGCCGCAATGTCAACCTCACAGCCATCGTCACCAACAACTACAACTACGGCATGACCGGCGGCCAGTACTCCGCCACCACCCCGCTGGAAAGCAAAACCACCACTTCTCCCAATGGAGTGGCTGAACCGGGATTTGACGTCTGCTTCTTAGCCGAAGCGGCTGGGGCCAATTTCGTCGCCCGGACCACAGTTTACCATGCCGTAGCTCTTAAAAACCTTATTAAAGAGGGGATACTCCATCCCGGCTTTAGCCTGGTCGAAGTAATAAGTCCCTGCCCAACCTATTTCGGGCGGTTCAATGTCCATCCGAGCCCGGTCAACATGATGAACTGGCTTAAAGAGAAAGCCATACCCGTCCAGAAATACCGGGAGCTGCCCCTCGAAGAACAACACGAACATTTCGCTGTCGGCAAGCTGGTCAAGAAAGACCGTCCAGATTTCTACACAACCTACAGACGCATCAATGGCGGCAAGAAAGGTGCAGAGGAGGGGGATACGAATGGGCGCTAAACAGTGGCAAATCGTCTTGGGCGGCACCGGCGGCCAAGGACTCATCCTCGGCGGGGTAAGCTTAGCCAAAGCTGCAGTAGCCGAGGGGAAGAACGCGGTTCAGACCCAGACCTACGGGATTCAGACGCGCGGCGGCTATTCTCAGGCTGAAGTAGTCATTAGCGAAGGGACCGTGTATTTCCCGAAGTGCGACAACCCGGATCTGGTTCTGGCCCTAAGCCAGGCGGCCTATGACCGCTACCAAAGCAAGATCTCCGCTGACTGCATCGTCCTCTATGACAGGGATGCGGTCACCAGCAAAGGGCGCGCCAAAGACTTAGGGTATCCGTTTCAGGCGAAAGCGTTAGATCTCGGCAATGAGAAAGTGATAAATTCTCTGGCCCTGGGCGCAGTCTTAAAATTGTGCCCGGTGGTGAGCAAGGAAAGCATGGCTAAGGTACTAGAGGGAGCGCTCCCGGCCAAGGCCTTAAACTTAAATTTACGGGCGCTGGAGTTAGGGTATGGCGAGATTATAAATTAAAAAAAGAACTGAACTACAGCTCTTTTTGCTTAAGTTTCCAAGAGGTGAGCACAGTGGCGCTTGAACGTGAAAACTTAAGGAAGTCACTTCGACAACTTCCGACGTCTATTACCTTCAAAACAACGACAGCAGGCATCGTTGCAGCTTTATTCAGTTGCACGGGCCCTCCGCTTATTATCATGAATTCTGCTGCAGCAGGCAACCTCTCAACTAAGGAACTGACTTCTTGGATATTTGCTGTATATTTCTTTGGTGGGGTATTAAGTCTGATTCTCTCTTTAGCTTACCGTCAGCCTTTAGTCGGTGCTTTCAGCATTCCGGGAACCGTTTTTGTAGGAATAAGTCTGACTCAAATTACATTTTCTCAGGCACTTGGAGCATACATTGTTAGCGGTTTAATCCTTCTGGCCTTGGGTTTTTCCGGAGTGATGGAGAAAACTATGCGGTTTTTGCCGCAGCCGATAGTCATGGGAACAATAGCGGGCACCCTTATTCATTTCGGAACCGGCGTTATCACAAGCGCATATTCTGCTCCTGTTTTAGGTATAGGTACTCTCTTAAGCTATTTTTTTACACAGCGTTTTTTGAAGAGGGTACCCCCAATACTTGGAGCTTTAGTCGGGGGGCTGGCTGTTATATTACTGAAAGGCAATTATAATTTTGAGATAGATCTGCGTATTATGGGACCAAGCATCTTTTATCCGGAGTTTGTACCGAAAACGGTTTTATCTGTATCCCTACCACTTGTAGTATTGGTTTTAGGTTCTGAAAACGCCCAGGCTATCGGAGTCAGTAAGGCCCAGGGTTATAATCCGCCGGTAAATATGATTACTGTTTTGAGCGGTCTGGCAAGTACTATAGGAGCATTTTTTGGAGCGCATTCCGTCAACATGGCCGGAGTTTCAACAGCTATTTGTGCGGCACCGGAGAATGGCGATCGCGAACGCCGGTACACAGGCTCGATTATAGCCGGACTGTTTTTTATTTTATTTGGGGTTTTTAATAGTATTGCTGTATCTTTTATTAAAGTCCTGCCGGCGGAGTTTATAAATATTATAGCAGGCTTGTCGATGATAGGTGTCCTTATAGGGGCTTTTGAGCTATCCTTCAGCAGCAAGCGGTTTCGTACCGGGGCAATATTTTCCTTATTAATTGCAATGTCAGGGATCAATATATTTTATGTAAGCGCTCCATTTTGGTCGCTGGTCGGAGGTGTTCTGGTTTCATATATTACAGATTTATAATACTTAAAAAATTATAAAGTTATTTAATTATTAAAAATACTATGATAAAATTAGGAAAAGATCTCTGCTGGAGGGATA
>DAHVVW010000165.1 GCA_027357125.1 Clostridiales bacterium | reverse complement strand
CTGATTGCCGGCACAGAGGAGATTGACCAGGCCCTGGTGATCTTAGATGAAGTGTTGATGCAAGTTTATAGGGGATAACTAGTGACAAGGCCGTGAACCAAGGATGCATTTTAATCACAACAAGAAAGTTGGAAAATGCACGGGGAGGGAGACTCATAATAATGCAAGCAGCATTGGTCTTGGAAACAGGCAAAATATTCATGGGCGAATCCTTTGGTGCCAGTGGGGAAACCTGGGGAGAAGTTGTTTTTAACACGGGGATGACAGGCTACCAAGAGGTGCTAACTGATCCCTCATACGCGGGCCAAATTGTGTGTATGACTTACCCGCTGATTGGCAACTACGGAGTGAATCAGGCGGACAACCAATCTGCGAAAATCCAGGTGCAGGGGTTTATTGTTAAAGAAGCTGCACGCGACCCGAATCACTGGCAAATGAAAATAAACCTTTCCCGGACTTTTGCACAAACCGGGGTGGTCGGAATTAAAGGGATCGACACCCGGGCGCTTACGCGCTTGATCCGTGAACACGGGGTCTTGAAAGGCGTGATTACTACTGACTTGGAGAACCTGTCCGGATTGGTGAAGAAACTACAGTCCTGGGAAGTGCCCCAGGATGTAGTTGCACAGGTAAGTACCAAAGAAAAGTATAAATTAGAGCCCCTGCCGTTGGCTGAGCAAGGTGGAACAGCCGGGACGGCGCTGCCCGGAGGAAACGCTCCACAGTCAGGGAGCGCTGAGTCGAACGAAGAGTCAATTAGGGAGAAAAGTGCTGAAACGGAAAATAAAGCGGAACAGATAGTGCTTGGCACTACGGGCGAGCCGTATCACGTCGTAGTAATGGATTTCGGGATAAAGGGGAACATCTTGCGTGCGATGCGGGAGAAAGGCTTCCGCTTAACGGTTGTGCCTTACAATACCTCGGTTGATGAAATCTTAGCCCTTAATCCGGATGGAATTTTCCTTTCAAATGGCCCTGGCGACCCCAAGGTAGTTACAGCAGGGATCGAAACCATCAGGGAGTTAATCGGAGAACGCCCTGTTTTCGGAATTTGCCTGGGGCACCAGCTTTTAACCCTGGCCGTGGGAGGGGACACCTATAAGTTAAAGTTTGGGCACAGGGGCGGGAACCAGCCGGTGCAGGATATGCGTACCGCTAAAGTCACTATTACTTCGCAAAATCATGGGTATGCGGTGGCGACTGAGAGTTTGGGAAATACCCCGCTCATCGTGACGCACCGCAACTTGAACGATCAGACGGTGGAAGGGGTGGCGCACCGGGAACTGCCCGTTTTTTCCGTGCAGTATCATCCGGAAGCCGGGCCCGGACCGAATGATTCCCTCTACCTTTTTGACGAGTTTGCTCAGTTGATGAGCGAAAGGAGGGGCAAGCATGCCTCTTAATCCGGCGTGGAAGAAAATCATGGTGATCGGCTCAGGGCCGATTGTCATCGGACAGGCAGCAGAGTTTGATTACGCCGGAACTCAGGCGTGTAAAGCACTGCGCGAGGTTGGTCTTGAAGTAGTCCTGGTCAACAGCAACCCGGCCACCATTATGACGGACAGTCAAATGGCGGATAGGATTTACCTGGAGCCGTTGCTTCCGGAAAGGCTGGACGTGATTATTGCCAAAGAAAAGCCGCATGCGTTGCTTCCCACTCTGGGTGGGCAGACCGGGCTTAACTTGGCGATGGAGTTGGAGAAACAGGGGATTCTTGCCCGTTACGGTGTCGACCTGATCGGGTGTGATGCCGAGACGATTTACAAGGCGGAAGACCGGGAGGCTTTCAAAGAGACGATGCTTACTATCGGGGAACCAGTAGCTGAGAGCGCGATTGTCACCAGCTTGGATGAAGGGGACGCTTTTGCGCTCAGTTATGGGTTTCCCGTTATTGTGCGCCCTGCTTATACCCTGGGGGGGACAGGCGGCGGCATCGTCAAGAATGAGAAGCAGCTGCACGAGATTCTGGCACGCGGGCTGCAGGCCAGTCCGATCGGGCAGTGCTTGCTCGAACGGAGTGTGGCCGGCTGGAAAGAAATCGAATACGAAGTCATGCGTGATGCTGCCGACAACTGCATTACGGTGTGCAACATGGAAAACATCGACCCGGTAGGGATTCACACCGGGGACAGCATCGTCGTCGCGCCTTCTCAGACCTTGAGCGATGTCGAGTACCAAATGCTTAGGGCCGCGTCCCTCAAGATTATCCGCACTTTAGGGGTGAACGGGGGCTGCAATGTGCAATACGCCTTAAACCCCAAGAGCCGGGAATATGTGGTCATTGAAGTGAATCCCCGGGTTAGCCGCTCAAGCGCCCTGGCCTCAAAAGCCACCGGTTATCCTATTGCCAAGATGGCAGCTTTGCTGGCGGTAGGCTTTACTTTGCCGGAACTGACGAATCCGGTTACCGGGCACACCAGTGCCTGTTTTGAACCGGCTTTGGACTATGTTGTGGTGAAGTTCCCGCGCTGGCCTTTCGACAAGTTCCCGGCAGCCGACAACCGCCTGGGCACGCAGATGAAGGCCACCGGGGAAGTGATGGCTTTGGAGAGAACATTGGAAGCGGCTTTGCTTAAGGCTGCCCGTTCGCTGGAGGTTGGAACGGTTGGTTTACGGATCGCGGATTCCGGGCGTTGGACGGAGATCGAGATTGAAGACAAGCTGGCCAAGGCTGACCACGAGCGCTTCTTTGCTGTTGCTGAGGCTTTCCGCCGGGATTGGACCATCGCTGAGGTGGAGAACTTGACCTGTATTGACCCTTTTTTCCTGAATAAGATTAGAGACCTTGTCAGTCTGGAACGTCGTTTGCAACAGGGTCCGCTCACTCCTGAACTTCTCCGCTTGGCTAAAACCCAGGGATTCTCAGACCTGGCCGTTGCCCGCCTGACCGGACACAAAGAAGGAGAGATACGCGCGGAGCGCTTTGCCCTGGGCATTGTACCTGTGTATAAGACGGTAGACACTTGTGCCGCAGAGTTTGCATCCTCTACTCCTTACTATTATTCAAGCTATGAAGAGGAAGACGAGGTCGAAGTGCATACAGGTCCGAAAGTGGTCGTCTTAGGCTCAGGCCCGATCCGGATCGGACAGGGAATCGAATTCGACTACTGTTCCGTGCACGCGCTCTGGGCTTTACAGGAGGCCGGAGTCGAATCCATAATGATTAACAACAACCCCGAGACGGTTTCGACGGACTTTGACACCGGGGATAAACTCTATTTTGAGCCCCTGACCACGGAAGACGTGCTCCATGTGGTCAACAAGGAACAGGCTGACGGAGTCTTGGTCCAGTTCGGCGGACAGACCGCGATCAATCTCGCCGGTCCCTTAAGCCGTGCCGGGGTACGCATTTTCGGGACTTCGGTGGACGCTATTGACATCGCGGAAGACCGGGAGCGTTTTGCTCGGCTTTTGATTCGTTTGGGGATTCCGCAATCCGAGGGGCGCGCTGCCATTTCCGTGGATCAGGCAAGAGAGATTGCCGCCGACCTGGGTTTTCCGGTTTTAGTCCGTCCTTCGTATGTGATCGGCGGGCGGGCAATGGAAGTGGTAGAGCGTGTGGAAGAATTGGAAGAGTACCTGCGCCGAGCCATTAATCTCTCCCCGGAACACCCGATCCTGGTTGATAAGTATTTGGAGGGAAAAGAAGTTGAGGTGGACGCGGTCGCGGACGGCGAAATTACCGTGATTCCAGGGATTATGGAGCACATTGAGCGCGCCGGGGTCCATTCAGGGGACAGTTTTGCGGTATATCCGCCGCAAAGCCTGACGCCAAATGAGCTGATGCAGATTGAGGATTACACTTGCCGCATTGCCGAAGGGATTGGCGTGCGCGGACTCCTGAATATCCAGTTTGTCGTCGTCCAGGGCAAAGTTTATGTCCTGGAAGTTAACCCGCGTGCCAGCCGTACGGTGCCCATCCTGTCAAAAGTGACCGGAATCCCGCTTGTCAGTCTGGCCGTGCAAGTGGCTCTGGGCAAGAAACTGAAAGACCTTGGTTATAAACACGGGCTGGCTCCGGAAGTGCCGTTTGTGGTCGTTAAAGCCCCGGTCTTTTCCTTCGAAAAGTTGACCAAGGTCGAAACGTCTTTGGGGCCGGAGATGAAATCGACCGGGGAAGTGTTAGGGATGGATATCCAGTTCGGGCACGCCCTGGCCAAGGCTTTCGCAGCCTCCAATGTGCCTCTGCCTGACTATGGGGATATTCTGGTTACGGTAGCGGAAAAAGACCGCCCGGAAGCCATGACCCTTACCCGCCAGCTCGCGAACCTGGGATTCGGGGTTAAAGCCGCGGGAGATACAGCCAAAGCCCTTGCTCTCTGCGGCGTGCAAGTGGAGGAAGTGGAGGAAGTGGGGGAAGGCAGCGAAAAGCTGCAGCAGGCTGTGCGCCGCCGGGAATTTTCCTTTATTCTGAGTACCCCGGCTAAAGGGAAACCGGAAGAGCGCACCGGCTACCTCCTACGCCGCTTGGCTGCGGAACACCGCGTACCCTGCCTGACTTCGATGGATACCGCGCGCGCGGTTGTGCGCGCACTCCAGGAAATCCGCAGCAACACCCAGCCCCATACGCTGTCTCTGCAGGAGTATCTGAGCTTGATTCATCCGGTGGCGGCAAGGTAGGCACACGAATAAGTGCTGCAGAGACCATGAATGGGTGCATTATATCATCCTGTTTATCGTTATCCTGGCTTTGCTAAGAACACATGAGCAAGGCTCTTCAAGGAATAACAATTATTGACCTAACCCAACGCCTGGCCGGTCCCTATGCTTCCATGATTTTGGCAGATTTGGGCGCTTATATCATTAAAATTGAACCGCTTGAGGGGGATGAGACACGTACCATTCCACCCTATATTAGAGGGGAAAGCACCTATTTTTTAAGCATTAACCGCAATAAACAAAGCGTTGCGATAAATCTTAAGACAAAGGAAGGACGGGAAATTTTCTATCGTTTAGTGCGTCAGGCGGATGTAGTATTCGATAATTTCCGTCCGGGAGTAACCGCTCGTCTAAAAATCGACTATCCTACTTTAAAAGAGGTTAATCCCCGTATTATCACCTGTTCCATCACCAGCTTTGGACCGGATGGTCCAATTTGCCACTTTGGAACAGAGAGTAGCAAACAAACAGGAAGTGGTAAAGATCGTGAGTGATATCCTCAGGGGAGATTCGACTAAACATTGGGTCGAAACCTTTGAAGCTCGCGGAGTACCGGTCGCCCCGATCAATTCCATTGGGGATGCCCTGGAAAATGTCCAGGTTCGCCACCGGAATATGGTCGTAGAGATGGATCATCCAGTGGTAGGTCTAATGCAAGCAACCGGCAATCCCATTAAGCTCTCTGCCATGCCGGAAACAGAATTCAGTCCTCCTCCTTTGCTCGGTCAGCATACCGGCTCTGTTCTTCGTGAGCTTTTAGGGATCAATAATGAAGAACTACGAGATTTAAGGGAGAAGAGGATAATACGCAGCGATTACTGAAGCAGCTCATTTTGGCACCAAGACGAGTTCAGGTGCAATGAT
>DAHVVW010000164.1 GCA_027357125.1 Clostridiales bacterium | reverse complement strand
ACCGTTCCAATGCAAAATGATTGGTCCTTTGTGTTTAGTTTGCTTGGGAATAACAGAGGAGAGAAGAGAAAAAAAGATTCTCTCCTCTGTCAAATTTTTTAACTGTGGCTTTATCTCCCACATAAGGTACCTACGGAAAGGAGAATTTGAAGCATGACTTTATCCATCTTACCCGATATCGGCGTTAATACGCTGGTTTTAGCTGCTATATATATACTTGCTTCACTGGGCTTTGCGTTTATTTTCAACATGCTCGGTACCTTGAACCTGGCTCACGGAACCCTCTACATGATGGGGGCGTATATAACTTATTTCCTTTGTACCCGTTTCGGTATGAATAACTGGCTGGCCATGCTGTTTTCCAGCTTAATTTTGATTGGATTGGGTATACTGTTGGAACGCTTATGCTTTAGGCCGTTTTACGATAGCTTTAACCGCATCGTGATGATTTCGGTTGCGTTGATGACCATACTAGAGACAACTTCGATCCTGCTAACGGGCTCAAAAACACTGATAATCAATTCATATGCGGAAGGCATCACCAATCTTGGCTTTATGACTATTGGTAAGGAAAAACTAGTCACTTTTGCCATTGGAGTTATCCTGCTGCTCATAACGCTGTACATCGTTTACCGGACAAAGCTGGGCATGCAGATGGAGGCCGTAGCTCAGGACCGTATGGGAGCTGCCCTGCAGGGAATTCCTATTAATAAGGTGTCATCCCTTGTTTTTGCGCTCGGCTGCGCACTTGCTGCCGTTTCCGGCTCTCTCATGGGCGCTTATCAGCAATTGTCTCCATATATGGGTGATAACATGCTGATCCGCATTCTGATGCTGGTTATGCTGGCCGGTGCCGGCAGTATGAACGGAATCATCATCACAGGCACGATTATGGCCTTACTGGATTCGGTTTTCCCCACTTTTTTCCAAAGCTATGTTGCCAGTGCCTTGTCTGTCGGCTTGATTGTCATTTTGCTGTTAATCCGGCCTAAAGGCTTCTTTGGTCATGAGATGGCATAAGGGGGGAGGATTATTATGGAGAACACTTTAGATAAGAAAAAGAATCTTAGAAAAATAATACCTTATGCGATAATTCTCTTGGCGTTTCTGATCGTGCCCGCATTTACCGGCAATATTTACTGGCTAGGAGTTTTCATCTTCATCATGTATCAAATGATTGGCTCCGTCAGCCTGCGGACTATCTTTCTTTCCGGAAATATTTCCTTTGCTCACGGCTCATTTATCGCCATGGGCGCATACTTCGCAGGCATACTGGCGAAAGACCTCGGCTTTCCGCCTGGGGTCACTCTGCTTGCGGGTGCTCTGTTTGCCTGCGTTATCAGTGTGATCACCGGTTTTCCGTTCGTCCGCTTGAGAGGACTTTATTATGGTATGGCCTCGCTGTTCATGGGCGTCGCCATTATCTATGTTATTCAGGCTTTAAAGGTTACCGGAGGCTCCCGCGGACTTTTAGATATTCCCAGCATGTTCAGCAGCATCTACGCCAATTATTACTTTTTTGTAATCTTAACCGTCGTATGTTTGCTTGCCATGTACCGATTTGAATTTTCGCGAATCGGAATAACGCTGCGTGCCTTGGCCCAGTCTCCTGAAGTTGCGTCCAGCATCGGTGTGAGCGAAAGCTTTTACAAGCTGCTGGCATTGGGTTTCGGCAGCTTTTTTGCAGGTCTTACGGGGGCGGCTTTTGCGTTGTACTCCACAGTGCTGTCTACAACAAATTACGGACTGACTTTCTCGATTTGGTTGCTCATGTATATGATGATCGGCGGAGACAGTAAGTTTATCGGTCCCGTCATTGGCACCGTTATTTTTGTCCTGATACCTGAAATAGGCCGCAGCTTCAGCGCTTACGCACCTTATTTGACAGCCGCAGCCATGCTGGTCGTAGCCTATTTGATTCCCGGCGGTCTGGCCGGAATTCCCGATTTGATCAGAAGGAGAAAAAGAAAGAACAAGGTGGAAAACCTATCGGAAGGAGGTCAAGCGATATGAAACTGCTGGAAACGTCCGGCTTGACCAAACGCTTCGGCGGGCTGACGGTAATAGATAATCTTGACTTCGGTATTGAAGAAGGTGAAGTCAAAGGTCTGATTGGCCCGAATGGTGCGGGGAAGTCCACTTTTTTCAACCTGGTTACCGGCGTTTTGCTTCCTTCGGCGGGAAAAATAAAGTATGACAATCGTGATATTACCAGATCAAAACCTCATCAGGTGGCCAAAATGGGCATTGGGCGCACTTTTCAGATGAATCCGCTGTTCGGAGATTTTACTGTCTTGGAAAATGTCAAGGCAGCCTTCCATTTAAGACCGCATTCATCTTTGTTTGACATCTATTTTAACAGCAAGGTTTACAGAGATAATGAAAAACAAATTGCAGAATCAGCGGAGGAGATACTTGCGTTTCTTGGTTTGATTAATGTGCGCAATGAGCTTGCTAAAAATCTATCCCATGGATACCAGAAGATTTTAGGCGTTGCACGCGCTCTTGCCACAAGACCAAAGCTTTTAATGCTTGATGAACCGCTTGGCGGGCTTAATCCGGAGGAAATCGACTTTTTCATAAAGGCGATTTCCAACTTGAGAGATCAAGGAATCACTATTCTTATTGTTGAGCACAATATGCAGGTTCTCGATATCTTGAACAGTGTATCCGTTATCAGTTTCGGCCAGAAGATATTTGAAGGAACGCCCGGGGACATGCGTCAGAATTCCACCGTTGCTGAGACTTACTTCGGGGGTGTAATATGAGCAATATTCTGGAAATTAATCATATTACCATAAAATATGGGAAGTCCATTGCGGTCGCGGGTATTTCTCTAAAAATACCTGAAGGTGGTATCGTTACCTTAATCGGTTCCAACGGAGCTGGAAAATCCACGACCCTTAACGCTACCCTTGGAATGGTACCTCTGACAGACGGAAGTCTGACTTTTCAGGGTGAGGATATTACCAATATTTCTACCGCCGAAAGGGTAAAAAAGGGGCTGGCACTTGTTCCGGAAGGCCGTCATCTGTTTCCTTATCTGAGCGTATACAAAAACCTGCTGTTGGGCGCCACGCAGCGTACAGACAAGCAGGGCATTGCAGAAGATTTGGAATTCGTTTACAACCTGTTTCCTAAGCTTAAAGACCGCAGCAAGCAGAAAGCGGGTACGCTTTCCGGCGGAGAACAGCAAATGGTGGCAATCGCCCGCGGCATCATGTCAAATCCCAAGTTGCTGTGTCTGGATGAGCCCTCCCTGGGTCTGGCCCCTGTTGTCATTGAGGATGTGGGCCGGAAGATCAAGGAAATCAACCAGAAGCGAGGCACCAGCATCTTATTGGTTGAGCAAAACGTGCATCTGGCCTTTGGAGTTGCCGCTTACTGCTATACGCTGCAGGTCGGCAAATTGGTAGCGGAAGGTCCCATAGACGAAATCAGGGAAAAGGACGCTGTCAGGAAGGCTTATTTCGGCGGTTGATATCTGCAACCATTCCAATAGATACTTTAATCTGAAATTCTTCGAAAAACGGTAATAAAATTTGTAGATAAAATCATTTTGGTTCCGGCTAGTCCGGGTAATGATCTATAGCCTGATGCCTTGCAATATCTTAACTCGAAAATTATGCTTCAGCTCTGAACTATGAAAGAACCGGTAATACTTTTTATGCATAAAAGACTGTTCCAGACCGTATTTCCCTCCGTTTGGAAATTATACTATTATGAATTTAAAGGGTTAGTAAACGCAAAATTTAGATAATTTATAAAGGAAACTTACTTCAGAAGGGGTTTGAACCTTCTGAAGTCTAGTTGACTTATCCAATCCTTGGATAAGAACTGGCTCCAAATCAGAGATTTGGACAGTTCTATATCCAGGGCTTAGCGCCACTTATCTCATCCTCGCCGCCTGAGAAATTCATTAAGTTTGCGGCTTGGCGAAAGCATCGGCAAGATACTTTCGTATTTAAGAAGTAGGAGTCTAGTGGCGGTTAGCAATGGATAAACTAAATTTTCTTAAAATGTTTTTTGGCAAAGGGGAAAAAGAGAGATGTCTAAATCTGTGGTTGCGATCGCGAAGGATAATGACATTCAAACAATGGTGTCGGAAGTGTTTTCTCTGTTGGGGGGAGTGGAACAACTGATCAAACCTAACTCCACCGTGGTTCTTAAACCGAACGCCGGACATCCGGGCGCACCCGAAACCAGTATTAATACCAGCCCTGCAGTGGTAGCCGCCGTGATCCGGGAGGTGCGCAAGGCAAAACCAAAAGAAATTATTGTGGCGGAAGCGGCAGCCATTGGCTGCGATACCCTGGAATGCCTGGCAGTCAGCGGGATCGAAAAGGCGGCGCGGGAGGCCGGGGCAGATAAGATTATTGATATTAAACGGGAAAAGGATTTGCTGACCATCCCGATCAAGCAAGCCAGATCCGCAATGACCCACATTAAATTGCCCCGCTTCCTGATCGAAGCGGATTACATTATTAATTTGCCGATCTTTAAATCGCATGCCAGCATGGTGTTTACCAACGCTTTGAAAAATATGAAAGGAGTCGTCCAAGACCGGGTTCACGCCGATATGCACCAAACAGTATTGGCAGATGCTCTGCTGGATTTATGGACCGTAATTAAAGCCGATCTGCAAATTGCCGATATGGTGCGCCCTGCAGAGGGCTTTGGACCGCATACGACGGTACCGGTGGATATTGGCTGCATTATTGGGGGCAAAGATCCGGTAGCGGTGGACGCTACGGCTTGCCGCATGGTGGGACTGGATATTGATGCGGTGGAATACTTTAAGGCGGCGGCCGGACGCGGGATAGGCGTGATTGAGGAAGACCGGATTGAGGTGGTCGGCAAGCAAATCAGTGAGGTATACAAGAAGATGTGGTTGCCTTACTTGGCAGGATTTAACACCTGGCCGGAATACAAGATCTATCCCGAAAACGCTTGCAGCAGTTGCCAGTCTCTGGTGGCATTCACGATGGAAAAACTTAAAGCCTTGGGAGAATACGAAAAGAATCAGGATGCGGTGATTGTGCTTGGGCGCAAGGCCAATCTACCGGAAGGCGTTGAGCGCAAAAACCTTATTCTGTGCGGGACTTGTCTCGCCAAACATCGAGACAAGGGGATCTGGATTAAAGGCTGTCCACCCGGCGAACCGGCAGTGGGGTGGGCGATAGTTGACAGGGAAGAGCAGATTGATCCGCCTGCCAACGTCAGGGAGCGGATGGCTGCGGAGGAGATCCCGTGGCGGGAGTATATCGAGCGGATTGTGGCCGAACACCGGAGACAGGCCTAATAATATTCTAAAAGAGTATCTACTTATGTCAAGTAGACAGGAGTCAGATCCCCATGCCGCATATAGGCGGCACCACTGATGAATGAAAATAGAACGTCTATTTTCAGGGCAGAATGAGGTTCTGGCGTTAAAGGACTGTCCAGATGATTTCGCAACAGTTCTTATCATCCTAGTAAGGCTTTCCTAGGGGATCAAGTACCTCGTAGTGGAATATAAATTCTGATC
>DAHVVW010000163.1 GCA_027357125.1 Clostridiales bacterium | reverse complement strand
TTTAATGGCGGAATTGAAGAGCCGGACGAAGGAGAGGACAGGATACTTATTCCTTCACCTAAAGTGGCCACTTATAACCTACAGCCGGAGATGAGCGCTCCTGAGATTACGGCCAAGCTGCTGGATGTGCTTGAGGAAAACCCGTATGACGTTATTATCCTGAACTTTGCCAATGCTGATATGGTCGGGCACACAGGGGTTTTCGAGGCCACGGTCAAGGCTGTGGAGGCGGTCGACCGCTGTCTGGGAGACATTTTTTCTGCTGTGGGGCGCTTGGGCGGGACGATTTTAATCACGGGGGATCACGGGAATGCGGAGGCTAAGGTAGACCCGGAAACTGGGCTTCCTTTGACTGCACATACAACGAACCGGGTGCCGTTTATTCTGGTTTCTGATAAACTACGTAACTGCTCTGTACGCCAGGAAGGCGCCCTCAGTGACATTGCTCCTACCATCCTGCAACTGCTTGGGCTTACGCAACCGCCGGAAATGAAGGGGCAATCCCTTATCTTAGAGGAATAAATCGGAGGAGACAGGAGACAGTAGTCAGTAGTCAGGAGTTCGGCCAAACCCAAGAGAAATTCTTACGGCCGAACGGAGCAGGGGACAGGAGAGGGGATCTTGTGTTATTCTGACTCCTGATGAATGAATTCTGAATACTAAAGTATTTTGGAAATAGGAAAGGAGTCTGAAAATGAGTTTTATTGCTGACGTTTACGCCCGGGAAATTCTCGATTCCCGCGGCAATCCCACAGTCGAGGTGGATGTTACCCTGGAAGACGGCTCAATGGGCCGGGCAGCCGTGCCCTCCGGTGCTTCAACCGGGGCTTTCGAAGCGGTGGAACTGCGCGATGGGGATAAGCAGCGCTATCTGGGCAAAGGGGTGCAGCAGGCTGTCGAAAATGTTAACGCTCTGATTGCGCCGGAGATAGAAGGAATGAACGCCTTCGATCAGCCTGCGATTGACAGAACGTTAATCGAGCTTGACGGTACGGATAACAAAGGAAAACTTGGGGCCAATGCTATCTTGGGAGTTTCTCTTGCTGTCGCCAAAGCGGCGGCCGAGTCTGTGGGCTTACCTTTATATCAATACCTGGGCGGGGTGAACGCCAAAGAACTCCCGGTTCCAATGATGAACATCTTAAACGGAGGCAAGCATGCGGACAACAACGTTGATATCCAGGAATTTATGATCATGCCTGTAGGGGCGGCAAACTTTGCCGAAGGCTTGCGCATGGGTGCGGAGGTCTACCACAGCCTCAAGGCAGTGCTAAAAGAGAAGTCCCTGGCCACAGCCATCGGGGATGAAGGCGGATTTGCACCGAGCCTTGAGTCCAATGCAGATGCCTTGCTTGCAATCGTGGAAGCGATTCAGCGCGCCGGGTACCAGCCTGGGGAGCAGGTTGCTCTGGCTTTGGATGTGGCCGCAACTGAACTGTACCAGGACGGATATTACAACCTGGCGGGGGAAGGGTTAAAAAAGACTTCGGAAGAGATGATCGCCTACTACGAGAAACTGATTGAAGATTATCCCATTGTCTCGATTGAAGACGGCCTGTCTGAAGAAGACTGGGAAGGCTGGCGGCTTATGACCGAGCGTTTGGGCAGCAAGATTCAGCTTATAGGGGATGACCTATTTGTAACTAATCCGCAGCGCCTGGCCCGGGGGATTAAAGAAAAATGCGCTAATTCCATCTTAATTAAACTCAACCAGATAGGGACTTTGACTGAGACACTGGATGCAATTGAAATGGCGAAGCGCGCTGGGTACACGGCTGTTATCTCGCATCGTTCAGGTGAGACTGAGGATGTCACCATGGCTCATGTGGCAGTAGCAGTGAATGCCGGCCAGATTAAGACCGGGGCTCCGGCCAGAACCGAACGGGTGGCTAAATATAACGAGCTTTTGCGCATCGAGGAAGAATTAGGGGAGACAGGACTTTACCGGGGGCGTGAGGTCTTAGCCCGCTAAAAAATTTGAGCAAGGATACGCAACCATAGCTACAAACAGCAGGGAAAAGGGATGCATTCATGAAAACATCTCTTTTTTCTGCTCTTGTTCTTCATCGACTGCTCAGGCCGCATTGCTTGAGTTTTACGGTTCTCTGTGCTAAAATAGGTCATTGGCAACAGGGATAAACTTACGTCTGTGTTGGAAAATGGGTACCGCAGGGCTAAGAATATCCGGTGCCTGAGGGGGTGAGTAAATGATAATTGCATTAGTAGTGCTCTTGGTAATTAGCTCTTTGGGGTTAATAGCGACAGTTCTCCTCCAATCCGGGCGTAGCGCAGGGTTATCCGGAGCGATTGCCGGGGCAGGCGAATCTTTTTTTGGCAAAAAGAAGGGTATGGATGAACTCTTTGGCAAACTAAGCTCCGTATTCGCGATTCTTTTCTTGCTGAGTTCGCTGGGCCTTTCTTTGCTCACCTAGACAAGAACATATCAGAGATGGTGGAGACGGTTTGATTGAGCTTAGACTACATTTTGATATTTAGTGAGGAGGGTTATTAGGAATGGATTTTACTTCAATGCCTTATTGGGCAGTGGGGGCGGGGATTCTCGGCCTCTTATTTGCGTTTTATTTTGCCAAAAGTGTTTTGGGTGAAAACCCTGGCAACGCCCGCATGCAGGAAATATCTAAGGCGATTCAGGAAGGTGCAATGGCTTTTCTTAATCGTGAGTACCGTACCTTAATTCCTATTGTACTTATTATTTTTGTAGTCTTATGGTGGGGTAAGGACTGGCAAACAGCGGTTTCTTTCTTAGCTGGTTCACTCTTGTCCGGGGTGGCCGGATATGTAGGTATGAGCATTACCACGCGGGCTAATTCCCGTACTACCGAAGCGGCTCGCACCAGTTTGAACAAAGCGCTTGGGGTTGCTTTCCGCGGCGGCGCTGTGATGGGTCTCTCAGTGGCAGGACTTGGACTCCTCGGCGTAACCGTGCTTTATTTAGTGTTTAAGAATGTAGAAGTCATTAATTCCTTTGCCTTCGGGGCTAGTGCGATTGCACTCTTTGCTCGTGTTGGCGGTGGGATTTATACCAAAGCCGCGGATGTCGGAGCAGACCTGGTCGGTAAAGTAGAAGCCGGGATACCGGAAGATGATCCCCGTAATCCAGCGACCATTGCTGACAACGTTGGCGATAATGTCGGGGACACGGCTGGCATGGGTGCTGACTTGTTTGAATCTTATGCAGCGACCACGATTGCTGCGATGTTAATTGGGGGTAGCGCGTTTAAGGCTGCCAATATAGGAGAAGGAATGCCGGGAATTATGTTGCCCTTGCTTGTGGGTGCTGTAGGCCTCGTTGCGGCCATTATTGCCAGCTTCTTTGTCCGGACCGGAGAGAATGCCAACCCGCAAACCGCCCTCAACAAGGGTCTGTGGGGGACTAACCTCATCACGGCGATTGCAGCCTATGTGCTCGTGCAGTGGCTGATGCCCGCTACGATCACGATCAGCGGCATTAATGTCACTCCTAACGATGTTTATATTGCGATTTTTTCAGGTTTGGTTGTTAACGTTCTCATCGGGTTGCTCACGGAGTACTACACTTCCAACCAGAAGAAACCGGCACAGGGAATTGCCAAGGCATCGGAAACGGGCGCGGCAACCAATATTATAGCCGGTTTGGCTGTAGTCTTAAAGAGTACTGCTCTGCCTGTCTTAGTTATCTGTGCTGCCACTTATATTTCTTATTCCGCCGCTGGAATCTTCGGAATCGCGATGGCTGCGATGGCTATGCTCTCAACCGCAGGGATGGTTGTGGCGATTGACTCCTTTGGGCCCGTTGCGGACAACGCGGGTGGAATTGCGGAGATGGCAGAGTTGGAGCCTAATGTTCGTAAAACCACGGATAAGCTAGATTCAGTGGGCAATACAACCGCCGCAGTAGCAAAGGGATTTGCGATTGGCTCGGCAGCCTTGACAGCCCTAGCTCTTTTCAATGCTTTCTCCGAGTTGGCCCACTTAGAAACGATTGATATCCTAGTTCCCACGACAATTATTGGTGTGTTTCTCGGTGCTGCTGTACCGTTCCTATTCTCGGCGTTTGCCATGGAAGCTGTCGGCAAGGCTGCTTTTGAAATGATCGGGGAAGTACGTCGCCAGTTCCGGGAGATTCCTGGAATTATGGAAGGTACAGGGAAGCCGGATTACCGGGCCTGTGTCGATATTTCTACAAAAGCGGCTCTCCGTGAAATGATTGTTCCAGGACTGCTCGCAGTCCTGACACCACTCGTTGTCGGTTTCGGCCTTGGTAAAAATGCAATGGGTGGATACTTGGCCGGCGGTACAGTTTCCGGACTTTTGCTGGCTATCTTCATGGCTAACGCCGGCGGTGCCTGGGACAATGCCAAAAAATATATCGAGGCAGGAAACCTTGGTGGTAAAGGGACGCCGACCCACGCTGCAGCAGTTATTGGGGACACGGTGGGGGATCCTTTTAAGGATACATCCGGCCCTTCTTTGAATGCGCTGATTAAGGTTATGGGCACCATCTCGCTTATTATCGCTCCGTTTTTAAGATAAGGGTATCGCTCTGCTTGCATAGCACGGGGCAGTCCGCTGATAAATTAGCTTGTAAATTTGATGCCCGATGCCAGAGTAGAAAAGCTCTGGCTTCGGGCTTCATTACATGTTGATATAGGAATCCGTAAATCCGGACAGGGGGGCTGTAGCCTGAAAATAACAAAGAAACTGGTTGAACCTTTTTATTATCCTGGTAACTCTACCGGCTGTCTTCTGATCCACGGCTTTACAGGGTCGCCCTCAGAAATGAGGCCACTCGGAGAATTCTTGCACGCACATGGTTGGGCCATACTCGGGCCTAAGCTCTCAGGACATGGCAGCACCCCGGAGGAACTGTCTGCCACAGGTTGGGAGGACTGGGTTCGGGATACGGAGACCGGAACTTTGCGCCTGCGAGAGGTCTGTGAGAGGATTATTGCGGTCGGCTTATCCATGGGTGGACTCCTTGCCTTGAATCTAGCCAGCAGGGGGTTAGTCGATGGGGTAATCTCCATGAATGCGCCGATGATCCTGCAGGACTGGCGGGTAAAGTTCGCCCATCTCTATCAGCCGTTCAAGAAATATGTTGACAAACCTTCGGAACGGGAACTTGAACGGTTTGTATACGAGCGGGTGCCGGTTGGAGCGCTTACTTCCCTGAATCGTGGAATTCGCCAGACGCGCCAGGGACTTAAAGCGATCAGTTGTCCAGCCTTGTTACTACAGAGCGTTACTGATGAAACCGTGCAACCGCAAAGCGTGGAGCTTATCGCCTCAGAGATAGCCCGCGGTTACTGTAAACCTCGTATAATTTACTGGGAAAAATCCGGTCACATTCTTACGCTTGGACCGGAAAGAGAACAAATAGCCGCTGAGGTTGCCCACTTCATCGAAAGCATTGAGTCTACTTAAGAATAATACCTATTAAGTAAATTCCAGTGCGAAAAATCTGTCAGACAGAAAGGATGTTAATGATGCTTACCAGACAGGAAGCTTATACCGAGCTTAAGAAATACATTACCAACAAAAATTTACTG
>DAHVVW010000162.1 GCA_027357125.1 Clostridiales bacterium | reverse complement strand
GCTTCTATCGTTAGTACGCTAAGCTCTGACCGAAAGTTTCATAATTTCATGGGCCAATTATTTTCATAATTCTTTGTATCTAATTTTAGCCCATTTCCATAGGGCTCTGCAACCTAATGCATCTAATAAATCCGTTTGCCAAATGCTGAACAAATAAGGCCCACGGCCAGCTCTGCCGTTTTGTTCTGAATGTCCAGGATCGGATTGACTTCCGCCACATCCATACTTATCAATAACCCGGACTCAGACACCAGTTCCATGCCTAAATGAGCCTCCCGGTAGTTGATTCCACCCTTCACTGGGGTGCCAACTCCGGGTGCTTCTGCCGGGTCTATGACATCAAGATCAAAACTGACATGAATACCATCCGTTCCGGTGGCAGCGATTTCAATCCCCCGGGACATAACTTCTTTCATCCCTAATTGATCTATGTCACTCATGGTAAAAACAGTGATCTGGGAACGATGTAAGGCCGCGCGCTCCTCCGGGTCAAAATCGCGGGCTCCGATAATCACGGTGTTTTGCTCCCGTATTTTCTGATGAATTCCACCAATCACGGTCAGCTCGTCTGCGCCAATTCCGTTAGCTACCGCCAAAGGCATCCCGTGGATATTGCCGCTGGCCGTCGTTTCCGGCGAGTTGTAATCCCCGTGCGTGTCAAACCAGATCACGCCAAACTTACGGCTACCTGCCGCCACTCCGGCCAAAGACCCTATCTCAATACTATGGTCCCCGCCCAGCACCAGAGGAACAGTGCCATCTGCCAAAGCCCGGGCCACAGCCTCTTGCAGTTCCTCACTCACTTTTACAATCTCGGGTAGATATTTTAGGTGTTTATCTTTAATCTCACGCGTCTCAGGCACAGGTACATCCAGATTGCCCATATCTTCAACTTCCCAGCCCAAACGCTGCAAACGGGCGTTGAGCCCGGCATAGCGGATAGCGCTTGGTCCCATGTCCACCCCCCGCCTGTCTGCGCCCAGGTCGATAGGCACCCCGATAATTCTGATTCTTCTCTTACTCATTATCTAACCCCCAGTATTATTAAGGTATTCAGTAGTCAGGAGTCAGTAGGGCAACAATTCATTATCCTGTTCAGGATAAACCCTTATCTCATTCTGACTCCTGAATTCTGGATTCTGACTCCTCGTGTTCACGAACCTTTTGTGCACGTAAGGAGAAGTCATCGCGCCCAAGAGCCCGGCATAGCGCAGATTAAACTCAAGCACTGATCCTACACTCAACTCAGGTGCGCCGGTTAAATCAAGGATAAGGTGGTCTGAACTCGCCCCAAATATTTTAAGGCGCTCATCCCGCGGGCTAATTCCTTCAGGCGGGACATCCTGCCTGCCCAAAGCCAGAATTGCGCGGCGACGCCACCCTTCATCTTCAAATTCCGGAGTTTCTCCGAACGCATCCTGGCCAATATGACCAACCGGGACCGTGGGTTTGTCCTGGGATTCGAGTACTTCAGCCCTCAGTACGAACGCATCAGGATCAGCACCCGGGAGGAGTTGGCGCTTGACCGTTTCTCGTCCCAGCAAGATTCCTTCTCCGATTCGCAGTTGGTTAATTCCTCGGGTCAGTTCCCCCTTCACAAGCAAAGGGAGGCTGGCTGAGTTTCCCCCTGAGATGACCTTAAGGTGCAGCCCGCATCCTTTCTCCAACTCCCCGGCCAGTTCTACAAGCTGTCCGAGATTTTTGGCGTTCGGAATCACACCCCCGTAGCAGGCCAGGTTCGCTCCCAGCCCTTCCACGATAAGACCTGGCATGTTCTGGGCCTCCTGAGCTAATTCGGGCAAATTCTCAGCCCAGATCCCTTCACGCAGATCCCCCAGGTCGACCATCAGGATCACCCGGTGCGTCTTGCCCTGACGTTTGGCTTCCTGGCTTAAAGCTCTCAGTACCTTCAGCTCGGAATTTAGGCTAACCTCGGCCAAGCGCACCGTATCCTCAATTTGGGAAAGACCAGGCAGGCGCAAAAGCATTAAAGGGACATTCGGAAAATGTCGGCGTAGCCGTTCCAGATTCTCAATCCGAGCATCAGCCAGCATTTTTACCCCAGCACGGAGTATTGCCCCCGCTATCTGCGGTTCAGCCAACACGGCCTTGGTCACAGCCACAACCTCAATGCCAGCCTGGTGAGCCAAGCTTAAGACGGTTTTGGCGTTATGCTCGACCTTTTTAAGGTCTATTACTATTTCAGGCAGCATCTANAACCACCCCATATTCGATATTCGATGTTCGTGCTCCGATTTAAGTATCAATATTTGGTGTCTATGAGCATTCGAGGGTCGGGTTAGTTCTCGATGCCGAAGGATTCCCGTAACAGCTGCCAGGCTCCGGCTCTGTACTCGCCGGCAATAGCCCCCAGCGCTGCCATGATATAGTCGCGGTCAAGGAAAAAGGCCACATCCCCGCGCGGGAGCAGGTAGTCTCCAGAGCCCTCCACACTTGCGCTCACTATCTGCAGGCCATTGGGCAGACGGGTTAAAGCCCCCCGGTTCCGAGCACCCAGCGCACGCGTACCAAATCCCTGCCTTCAACACGGGTAATTCTGCCGCCACTTCCGTAAAAATGCCGTAAGCGCCCACTGTGGCGCACAAGCGCGGTTCGTGTCGCAAAAGAAGTTAGCTCCCGGCTCAAGGCTATTTCCTCTGCGGTCTCCGGCATTGCCTTTAAGTGCTTAACCCACTCTGGGCCATGGTGCTTCTTAATCACATCTTCCCCGATCAAATCGACCACATGGCGGGCATTGACATAAACCCCTAAATCCCCTTCGACCGTGCGCTTAGCCAGTGGTTCGGGGGCGAGAGCAAGTTTCTGGTTTTCCTCACTGCCGGCAGTCACAGAATGAACATCAGTTGTAGCCCCACCGACATCAAACACCAACACATCTCCCACTTCCTCATACACGAGCAGAGCCGCCTGCATGACTGCCCCCGGAGTCGGGCGCAGCGGCTTGTTTATTATCTGCCTGATTCCCTGCATGCCCGGAGCTTCCGTAATGTGTTCTTCAAACACTTCCTGAATCACTTTTCTGGTCGGCTCTACATTGAGTTGATCGATATCCGGGTAAACATTAGACACTACTTTAACCGTTAAGCCAACTGTGCTCAGAGTTGAGGAGACTGTTTTCGCTGCAGCACTGTTGCCCGCATAAATCACCGGAATCCGCCAGTCTATTTCCTTGAACCACACGGCCAGCCGTTGCGCATTTTCCGTTACCAGCTTGCGGTCGCCGTGATCCACTCCGCCTGCTAACAGCATAATATTAGGGCGAATATTTACGATTTCCTTCCAATCCTCCCGCGTCAGTTCCCCCGCCGTCTGGTAGCGCACCACCGCCCCTGCTCCCAAGGCCGCTTCCCGAGCAGCTCTTGCCGTCATTTCAGGCACTAGGCCGTGTACCGTCATCTTAAGCCCGCCTGCTGCCGAACTGGTAGCGTAAAAGGGGACACCTCCCAGCTCCCCTACCGGCCCGATCTTTGCTTCCAGATCCGAAACCGCCTGGCGCAGTCCCACCCCTACATCCCCCTCGGCAACCGTCGTGGGAGCGAGCCCTTGGGCCAAGAATTTCGGATTCTCGGTATCCAAACCGACAAATGCATTAACAATCGTGGTGGTGCTCCCGATTTCCGCGACCAGCACTTTCTCCATATTCTCACCCCGGGTTCGAGATTCGATGTTCGATGTTCGTGGTTCGTTGTTGCTCCCGCAACTTAACTAAAAAGCTCGCGACATCTATTCCTTTCGTGCCCCGGCCAAACCCGGCATCCATACCCCAAGCTTTCGCCAATTCCGGCTTTACCTGAGTGCCGCCGCCAACCAGGATGAATCGGTCCCTCACCCCGCGCTCCACGCACAGTTGGTGCAGACGTTCCATATTGAGGCGGTGCACTTCCCCATGCGTAATAATGGTGCTGATTAAGATAGCGTCAGCCCCCACTTCCAGTGCTGCATCCACAACCTTGCTCACCGGTACGGAAGTACCTAGATAATGAAACTTCACCCCGAACCCTTCAATTCCCCCGTGTTTAATGTCGAGGATCTCCCTTAACCCCACGGAATGCTCATCTTCCCCTACTGTGGCCGCCACCACATGCAGCGGCTCTGCGGCAATCTTACTCCTGATTTCTTCAGGGCTCAAAACTTCTTCCTTGGTCGGTATTTTCAAAGCCTTGGGATCAATCTTAATATTAATTTTTCCTTTGATTTCCACCAATGTCCCCTCAGCCGGGTGAAGCACCTGCTTGTGAATCACTTCTGCATCCTCTAAGTTCATGTCCTGCGCTATTTCTAATGAAGCAAAATGGGCAGTACGCTCATCTGTCGGCAAAAACATGGTAACACTGACAATCCCGTCCCCTGCCCATTCCACTTCCGGCCTTAGGATTTCCGCATTGAACGGTCGGCTTCTTTCTAGCCTTTTGTCCACATTATCCTCGGGATCGAACTCGTCGATAAACTTTATTTTCTCCGGAGCACACAGGGTGCACCCGTCAATGGCAGCACAGGGATGCTCATATTCTGCGGGCACGTGGTTAGTTCCGTAATGCGCGCACACAGGGGCAAAATAATCCTCTGCCCGCTCCGCCACCTCGAAGCCGATACCCCCCTTATGCTCCCTGGAGATACCATCTCCCTTGCGTTCAGGATAATAACCGGAATCAACGAAAAATCCCTGGCTCACAGCCTCAAAATATCCCCCGGCAGCGAGCATTTCTTCGAGAAAGAGAACCGCCCTTTCCTTAAGCTCCCTTACCTTTACCCCCACAGCCCCATCGCGCTTTATTTCCACAAGCTCCTGTAGGCCGTCCAACCCCAGCAAGGCTTGTTTAGTAGTATTGATTGCCTGAATAGAGTTATAATGCCAGGGAACATTGCGTCCCTCATCCGGGGTGATTGTACTCTGGATATCGGCTGAAGTGAGCCTGGACAAGAGCACATTTAAAGTATGCGTGACCGTTGCTTCCCGCGTGTCTGATTCAATATACTTGGTGTTCATCTGCGCCCGCATGCGGTACCCTTGAAAAAGCTCTCTCAGAGCCACGGCATACGGTAAATCCAGCCGCAGAGCGGGAGCAGGAGGAGCAGTCGGCGGTACCGTGGAGAGGGCAATCCTGTCCTTGGGCATCCCTACTGAAGTAGAGTAGGCGCAGTTTAAAGCATGCTGTACCAAAAGTTCAGGCATTACTTTCCACGCCTCACGGGCCGTGGCATTGGCATTATGCGCCCCGTCAATCTGGACCATTTCCCCCCAGTTCATGACCGTCTTAGCCTCGGCCGCATCCACAAAGGAACGGACAGCATTGATATTGCGATAGAGCACATTGTATTGCGGGTCCTGGTGCGCTCCGTTTACCCCCTCTTCCGCAAAGAGTACCGCAACCTCCGGTCCCGCCACCCCGCTCACATAGGAATGGAGATTGACCGGTCGGCCCACCTCATCCTCCATTAAATCCAAGGCCTTGCGCGTGGCCCGCAGCTGCTTGCGGCTGATGGGAACCCCTCCGACCCCCTCCGGGGTGCCTTCGATCAAACCGTCAAAATGGCTCTGGCCT
>DAHVVW010000161.1 GCA_027357125.1 Clostridiales bacterium | reverse complement strand
TAAGTGCCATTTGCGCCGTTGCCAGCCCAGACGAAACCCAATAAGCCTTGATATAGCGGAAATTATCCAAGAGCAGGCGGGCGGTGGCAATGACTTTAAGTGTGCGCAAGGCACTGGCCTGGGTAATATGTTCAAATTGAGTATGGCGGGGATGAAAGGCGGTGGGAATAAGAGCGTAAAACCCGCCGGTTTCATCCTGGAGCTGTCGCAACTGCATTAAGTGGTCAATAAGCTCTACATCACTCTCGATAATCCCATAGAGCATATTAGCATTGGACGGAATTCCTAGTTTGTGCGCCGTACGGTGAATTTCGAGCCAACGCTCACCGCTTAATTTCCCGGGGCAGATTTGGGCACGCACACGTGGACTGAAATTTTCCGCGCCTCCTCCAGGAATAAAACTAAGGCCTGCTTGCTTAAACTGATCAAGAATCCTAGCTATTGGGACTCCTTCGCTTTCGGCGAAGTAATCATACTCGGCGGCGGTGAAAGCTTTAATGCTGACTGCCGGAACTGCTTCTTTCACTTTTTCTACCAAATCCAAATAATAACTGAAAGGCAGGTCCGGGTGAATTCCCCCGACAATATGAATTTCGGTCGCTCCCAAAGCCCCGAAATGCTTAGCTTTCTCCACAACTTCCGGGACACTCATGGTGTAGGAACCCTTGTCCCCCTTATCTTTGCCAAAAGCACAAAAACCGCACCGCACTTTGCAGACATTGCTATAATTTATATGTGCATTATTGTTATAATACACTTCATCTCCTGCCACCCGCTGCCGCTGCTCATTGGCCAGATATCCCAACCCTAAAATATTGTCGGTTTGCAGAAGCTTAAGCCCGTCTTCCCTGCTCAAGCGCTCCTTGCTTGCAACTTTATCATAAATTTCTTCAAGGCCTTTGGAAATCACCGAAGATCTACCTTCTTTCTTTTTGCCAGCAAAACTTTATCAGTTTTTAATTATAACATAAATTTAGTTCGCACAGAAAAGAATAAAGAAGCGTCTCCTGGAGCACATAAAAAAAGAAAGGACTTAAAAACAACTTCATAAGTTAAGCCCTTTTCCCATTATTTTTTAGTGGAAGTATTTTGGCATGTACTGGCGTTGGCCTTTTACGGCTTTGCGAATCTCGTTGGCTACCCGCCAAGTTTCTTGTAACTCCGGCGTCATGAGATCCATTTTCCCGGTTCTTTTATCGAGTAGGATATCAACCGAAGGTTTTCTTCCCTGAATCTTTTCTCCCGGGTGGATAATATCAATCCCGATTTTATTTTCGTCATACTCTGGAGGCACAAGGTAGTTTAATACTTCTTCGGTGGCATCGATCAACTCATTCACTTGGTCATGTGGATATCCTTCCCTCATTAGAATATCCCTTACCTGTGTAAGCGGATGGTCAAGGCTTAGCAGCATCTGGGCACGTTGAACTAGGCTGTAATCGATTTCCATGACGCCACCTCTTTCAAACTTTTTGTCTTACAGTTTAATTTTCCCCTTCAATTGCTAAAGGAATACTGATACATCTTAGCTGAGTTGGGGAACTTGTCCATGTAAAATTTTTGTAAAAGTCATTAATATCAGCAGGAGGTTTGAGCATGACAAAATTTCTAAGTTTGCCCTTTATAATCGCTGCTATTTCGGGCGTGACAATGGCTGTTCAGGGTACAATTAATTCAGCCTTGAGCCAAAAGACGAATTTATTGTTAGCGACTTTAATTGTTCATATTATCGGGACCGTGGTGGCCTTGGCTGCTGTCTTCGCGCGGCGCTCCCCCATTTTCGGCTCATTCTGGCAGAGTATTCCTTGGTACTTATACCTGGGCGGGGTCTTGAGCGTGATCATTGTCGGGCTCGTAGCCCTCAGTATTCCTAAAATCGGTGTCTGCAATGCCACTACTGCCATTATTATCGGACAAGTGGGCACTGCCGTCCTGATAGACCATTTTGGCTGGTTCGGCGTGCAAAGGTTGCACTGGAGCCTGTGGCAGCTCCTCGGGATCGGGCTGTTTGCCGCTGGTGCCAAACTACTGTTTCGTTAACCCATTGCATTTAGGCTCCCCGGGCACGGCTGTCGATAACATTCATATTGGTGATAACCGCATACACTTCGTCACTGACAATGTACTTACGGATTTGCCCATTGGCTGCGAGAATTACCGTATTTTTCACTGTCGCTTTACTGTCGCTTTCAATCAATCGCAGCAAGAAAGCGTAGTATTCACTGTTGACCGCCAGTTGCTGGAACTCCCCGTTCGCGACAAATATTACCCAGTACCCGCTGGAAATTTCGCTTTTGCCATCATACAGCGAGTTGCTGACACTTGGGAAGCTCGGCAGATTCCAGAGTTGGGAATCAAGAGTGTCACCGGTAGAGGAAGTACTCGGCAGGGTTACTTCCCCCAGACTGCTCGTCTCTTGTGTGGGTTCACTCACTTTGCTATAAACATCCTTAAAGAAATTTGGAAACAGCAGGTAACCGGCCACAGCAATGATTACCACCCACAGAGCCAACGCCTGCAGATCCTGCCAGATTTCCGTGCGGGGCGGACGCCCCCAGGAGTTTGGCATAATTCTCCCCCCCAAACCCTAAAATACAAAACCCTGTCAGAAGATTATACGCGTTATGTTTCTAAACTTGCATCCTCGGCCCAAACCAACTAGAATAAAGAACAAGCGGGGTGAGCACAATATGGAGATACTGCGTCAAAAACTCAGCTTGTTACCGGAAAAACCGGGTGTTTACCTAATGAAAAATACGGACGGCCACATCATCTATGTTGGGAAAGCCAAGGTGTTAAAAAACCGGGTCCGTTCTTATTTTACCGGGTCCCACGATGGTAAGACTCAGAAGCTTGTAAGCCTGATTACAGATTTTGAATATATAATCACTGAGTCTGAAGCCGAAGCCCTCGTATTAGAATGTAACTTAATCAAAAAACACAATCCAAAATATAATATCCTTTTGCGCGATGACAAGACTTATCCTTACCTAATGATCACTAATGAAAAACATCCGCGCATGCTCGTAACCAGAAAGATAGATCAGAAAAAGGGGAAATATTTCGGTCCCTATCCTAGCGCCGGTTCAGCCAGGGAGGCCGCTCGGCTCTTAAACCGCCTGTTCCCCTTACGCAAATGCCGCCAGCTTCCGGCGCGACCCTGTCTATATTACCATCTGGGACAGTGCCTGGGACCATGTGTCCAGGAAGTCTCTGCGCCCAAGTACGAGGAGATCCTGAAAGATGTCAATTATTTTCTGCGGGGCGGACAGGAGAGGGTTATCCGCTGGCTTGAAGCCAAAATGTTTAAAGCCTCTGACGAACTGCAATTCGAGCGGGCCATGGAATACCGCGACCTCATTGAAGATTTAAAGCGTCTCGGGGAAAAACAAAATATCACCTTAACAGACTTCGTTGACCGCGATGTCGTGGGGTATGCCGTGCTCGAAGACCAGATGTGCATCCATATCTTCTATCTGCGCCAGGGAAAATTATTGGCCCGGGACAGTTTTATTTTCCCTTATTATGAAGAGGCTGAAGAAGCTTTTATCTCGTTCCTGGCCCAATTTTACACAGAGAATACCGTCTGGCCTAAAGAGATCCTGATCCCGGAGCTTACAAATTCTCTGCTGCAAGAGTTGTTCCCGGTTACGGTACCACGCAAAGGGAAAAAACGTGAGCTGGTGCAATTGACAATTGAAAATGCGCAAACTGCCTTAGAAGAAGAAAAAGCCCTGGCAGGGCTCGCCCACAAAAAAGCAGAACAGGCACTTGGGGCTCTGGGCCAGAGCCTTAACGTACCTGCCCCTGCCGTAATTGAGGCTTTCGACATATCCAATACCGCCGGCACACACCCCGTCGCCGGCATGGTTCAGTTCCTGCACGGTCAGCCGTGCCGCTCAGGCTATCGTAAGTTCAAAATCCAGGAGATGGCACAACGTGATGACACAGCGGCCATGAACCAGACTATAGGGCGCAGGTATGCTCGCCTGGCCTCTGAGGGCATGCCCTTGCCGGACTTGATTTTGGTGGACGGAGGGAAAGGACAAATAAGTGCGGCCAGAGAAGCACTCTCCACGCTTAAGCTGGATATTCCGGTCGCAGGTATGGTCAAGGATGACCGCCACCGCACAGCCGGGCTCCTTGACGCCCAAGGGCGGCTGCTTACTTTAGATGAAAGTGCTTTTCACCTTCTGGCTCGGATTCAGGAAGAAGTCCACCGTTTTTCCGTTACTTTCCATCGGCAGCAGCGTGCCAAAAACATGGTGTTATCACAATTAGACGGAATTCCGGGCATAGGCACCCGCCGCCGCCAGCTTCTCTTGCGTTCCTTTCAGTCTATGGACAACATTCGGGCAGCCTCAGTGACAGAGCTTAATGGCGCAGGACTTCCCTTAAACGCGGCCCAGGCTGTGTTCGATCATTTTCACAGGAGTGAACGTAATGATTCTTAACTACCGCGTCGAGATCTGCCGTCAATGTTACTTCAAACGTACCAGCAACTGCAGCTCATCAGACAGCTATATTCAAAACCTTAAGCCTGACCCCGCTATTGCTCCGGGGGGGGAATGCTCCCGCTATACCCCGGTGTCATGGCTGCCACAACGATAAAAACGTACCCATGGAGGAGAAAGATTAGTGCGAAAGTTTACAGTTTTGTTTATTCCGGACGGGCATGCGCCTGCGCGCCAGTTCCGTTTTTCTGTGCGCGGCAAACGCTTGCTCATAGGGACAAGCCTGGGGCTTGCCTTGCTCCTAAGTACTCTTATTGCTCATGACCTTTATCAAAGCTACTACATAAAAGCGCACGCCCAGGAGTTCGCGCAAATTGACCGCTTACATGAGGAGTTGAAGGCCAAGGATCAAGAAATAGGGCACCTGACTGAACAAAATGTACAAATCACACAAAACCTCGACCATATTGACACGCTGGAACAAGAAATATCTTCCCTTCTCAAAATTCAGCCCGCTAAGCTTAGTGCACAGCGCACTCCTGGCATGGCTCCGCAAAGTTATGTCCCTTCCCGCTCCATCGACCTTAACGCAGATATCGTTCAAGCTCAACTCGAACGTTTCCAGCAGTATCACTCAGTGGTACTGGCACAGCAGAACCAGCTCGATCACACTCCCACCATGCTTCCGCTTGACGGAGAAATCGCGTCTCCTTTCGGGTACAGGAAAAATCCGTTTGGCAGATGGACTAAAGAGTTTCACAGCGGGATTGATATTGCCTGCAATTATGGAACAGAAGTTCGGGCTACTGCCAGCGGCACAGTGGTTTTTGCCGGGTGGGACAACGTCTATGGACGTAGGGTTAATATTGACCATGGTAATGGGATTGTCACTTTTTACGGTCATAATTCCCGTCTCTTAGTCGAAAATGGGCAAAAGGTTACCAAAGGGGATGTGGTTGCCCTAAGCGGAAATTCCGGGCGCAGTACCGGCGCACATCTACACTACGGGGTAATTGTCAACGGTGAGAATACGGACCCCCTTAATTTTACAGATTTTGCAAAGGAGAAGTGAGCAGGATTGTTTAACAAGAACTCCTCCCGCCTTAGTACTGA
>DAHVVW010000160.1 GCA_027357125.1 Clostridiales bacterium | reverse complement strand
GGCGGTAGCGAGCCGCTTCTACGGCGCTTGCGCCCAGTGTTTCACCAGTGCGCGCGGGCCGGGTGCGTCCACGCCCGCGCGCCGCTCGACGGCTTTGTGGAGGACGTCAATCAGGAGCTGTGGATTCTGTTCCTCGGCCCGACCGGGGTCGGAAAAACAGAACTGGCAAGGGCTTTGGCTGAGTTTCTCTTTGATGATGATCAGGCCTTAGTGCGCATAGATATGTCCGAATATATGGAGAAGCACTCCGTAGCTCGCTTGCTCGGGGCTCCACCCGGGTATGTCGGATATGAAGAAGGAGGGCAGCTCACAGAAGCGGTGCGCAGGCGTCCGTACAGTGTAATACTTTTTGACGAAGTGGAAAAGGCGCACACCGATGTTTTTAATGTCCTCTTACAGCTCTTGGATGATGGGCGTTTGACGGATGGGCAAGGTCGGATGATTAATTTCAAAAACACAGTGGTTATTCTCACTAGCAATATAGCCAGCCCAACGATTCAGGAATTGACGCATAGTGGAGCAGGCCAGGAAGCGGTGCGCTCACGGGTGCACGAAGAACTGCGCCATTACTTTAGGCCAGAATTCCTTAACCGTCTCGATGAAATCATTGTCTTTCATCCCCTGGGTCAAGAGCATATCGGGCGGATCGTGGACATCCAGCTCACTCTCTTGCGCCGCCGCTTGGTAGAACGCAAGCTTTCCCTTGAACTGACTGAAGCTGCGCGTGTGCGCTTGGCACAGGAAGGGTATGATCCTATCTACGGTGCCCGCCCTCTGAAACGGGTTATTCAGCAGCGCCTGCAAAACCCGCTGGCTCTGAAATTGCTGCAGGGGGAATTCAGGGAAGGAGAGCAGATCGTGGTGGATATCGGTTCTGAGGGTGAGTATTCGTTCAGTAATCAGGAAGGTTAATTTCGTCCTCTAGTGATCAGCACCTGTATAACTGTTAATTTTGTCCGGCTCCAGATATAATAAGTGGAGCCGGTCTTCAGTTTTGAATTTTAGATCCTTGAGAGACAGAGGTGGCATAGATGTATCAAAATTTGCGTCAGTTTCTGGCTAAATTGCGCCAGGAGGGAATGCTGGTAGAAATCGAGGCTGAAGTTGACCCCTACCTCGAACTCGCAGAAATCCACCGTCGCGTAATTGAGGATGAAGGGCCGACTCTCTTATTCACCAAGGTGAAAGGGAGCAGTTTCCCGGTTGTCACAAATTTGTTCGGGACGCGCCGCCGGGTGGATATGGCTGTCGGCCCCAAACCGGAGCAGATCGTTAAACACGCGGTGGATTCTCTTAACAGGCTTGTCCCTCCCCGACTGAAGACATTGTGGCAAGAAAGAGAGTGGCTCACAGCTTTAACTAAAACAGGGATGCGTACAGTGAAGGAGGCACAGGCACCGGTGCTGGAAGTGCGGGAAGCGGCTGTTGACCTCACCAAGCTTCCCGCTCTCACGAGCTGGCCGGAGGATGGCGGGCCTTTTATAACTTTGCCCCTTGTCTATACGGAGCATCCTACAACGGGTGAACATAATTTGGGGATGTACCGGATTCACATTCAGGAGGCGCACCAGACCGGAATTCACTGGCAGATCCATAAAGGCGGGGGGTTTCACTATTATGAAGCCGAGCGTATGGGCCAGGATCTGCCCGTGTCGCTCTTTCTCGGGGGGCCGCCTGCGTTAATCCTGGCCGCGATTGCTCCGCTCCCGGAAATGCTGCCAGAATTGATTTTTACGTCATTTTTAATGCGTGACAAGCTTGCCCGCGTCAAGACAGAATACCACCCGCATATGTTAATCGCAGAGGCGGAATTTGCCATATGCGGCACAGTGCCGGCCAATGTCCGGCGGTCCGAAGGCCCTTTCGGAGATCATTACGGGTATTATTCTCTTGAGCATGACTTTCCAGTTTTTAAGGTAGATACTGTTTTTCGGCGTCGAGATGCGATTTATCCCGCGACCGTAGTCGGGAAACCGCGCCAGGAAGATTATTTCATCGGGGAATACCTGCAGGCGCTACTGGCCCCTTTATTTCCTGTAGTAATGCCAGGGGTTAAGTCTTTGTGGACGTATGCGGAAACGGGATTTCACTCCCTGGCTGCTGCAGTGGTGCGCGAAAGTTATCACAGGGAAGCCCTCGCCCATGCCTGGCGCATCCTGGGCGAAGGACAGCTTACTCTTACTAAATTCTTGCTTGTAACAGATGTTCCAAGCGATTTCAGTAATTTTCGGTGCCTGCTCGAGAATATCCTGGAGCGTTTTGAACCGGAATCTGACTTGATTATTATTAACGAAACTTCAATGGACACTTTAGATTATACCGGACGCCGTCTTAATCACGGTAGCAAAGGAATAATGCTCGGTTTGGGCTCTCCCAAGAGAAAACTGCCCACAGAATACCGGGGCACCAACCTTCCTCATATTCGGGATGTGAAACCTTTCTGCGCCGGTTGTTTAGTGCTGGAGGCTCCTCCGTTCAGCGAGCAAGAACACCTGCCGCAGGTATTGCTTAACCTTGTTCTGGGAGAGGGTCAGCTGGAATGGCCGCTTTATATTCTTGTCGATGACCTTGACCGTGCCCTTGATCAGACCGGGTTCTTGTGGCAGGTGTTCACTCGTTTTGATCCTGCTCATGACATCTTTGTTAAGACCGAAGTAAAGCAGAACCGCTTAGTTTATCACGGACCAGTGATCATCGATGCCCGCATGAAGCCGGGCTATCCCAAGGAGTTGGTACCTAATGACGAGACAGTTAGATTAGTAGACAAGCGCTGGAAAGAGTACAGACTTAAGAAAAAATAATACAGTTTCGAAAAATTCGTACATTGATTCATTATAATGAGTTTTAATGGGGAGGGAAAGCGGTGGAAGGCTGGTCGTATTTATGTGGAACTAAAGGGGATTTGGAAGCCGATATTATCCAAGGTTTCCTGCGCGAACAAGGAATTCCTACAATTAAACGCTATCAAGGTTTTGCGCAAGTAATGAAAGTCTACAGCGGCAGTGGAGCGGTCGATATCTATGTACCGTCACCTGATACAGAGGTTGCAGCCCAACTGTTAACTGGGATCGACCTGGATTTAACGATGGAACAAAAAACTGAACCTGCTGGGGAGGAACTTTCTCCGGCAGCAGGTATAACGGCGGACGCAGATAATGGTTCAGGTGCAGGTTCATTATGGGCTATTATTATAGTAGTTTTGCTGGTTATCGTATTATTCTTGACTTTGCTCTTCAAGCAAGACTTCTTTTTTACTAAGTAACCCGGTAGCAGTCTCCATTAGTTCCATGGCTTGCTCAAGACGCTGCTCAAGTTCAGTTTTTAAGATGAGCAGTGTTTCTTTCTTTTGTTCAAGGTTTGTTAGTTCTTCCCGGTTGCTCGCAATCAGGGACTCAAGCTCTGCCGCTTTCCCTTCAGCCTCAGATTTGGCTTCATTAACAATGCTGTCAGCTTCCCTGTGCGCGGATTCCAGAAGTTCCTCTGCTTTGTGTTGCGCTTCTTCCTGTACTTGGTTGGCTATTTTCTGCGCGTTTAATAAGGCATCCCGCAAATCTTTCTCAATTTGTACATACGATTTCAGGCGACTCTCAAATTCCTGAGTTTGTTCGCGTAGGCTGTTGGCTTGCAGCCGGAGTTCCTTGTTCGCGGCGTTTAAGTCAGAGGCTTGTTGTTGCATTTCTGCCCAAGCTTGATCAACACTTTCTGGGTCATACCCGCGCATGACACGCTTAAAATTAGGAAGTCTCATTTCCATCCTCCTCTGCTTGGAACCTAAAAATAGTCTAACATGGTTGACGTCATTAGGGAAGATAATAGATGATAGACAATGAATAATTTGAGAGAAAACTGCGCACCCTGAGAATGTAATTTTTAACAGAGCGTACCAAAGGGGGTTAGTTAATGCAGTACAATGATACTGAGAAGAAGAAAATTCTTGATGAAAGCATGTTAACTCGCAGCATGGTCGAGACTGAAGTGGCATTAAAGAAGTGCCAGCTGTATGGTGAAATGGCCAGTGATCCATCTGTCAAATCATTTTTTAAAGATCAAGCCAAAGGTCTTGAGGATGCGGTTGATTTTATCCGCAAAGGATTAAGTGATCTTGACTAAAGGAAGGGGAGTATGAGCTTGAGCAATTTTAGCGATCTCGACATGTTATACGACTACGAAAAAGATGTGGCTGCAGCGGCAATGGGATACATGACCTTTGCTACCCGCTCTCACCACAATATACTCAGGGACAGGTACATCAGGTTAGCTAATGAAGCGACAGATGCTCATTCTAAAGTAAGCAAACTAATCAGCAAAATGGGTGGAATTGCGTAAAAGTGAATGCATACAATGTTAAGACTTAGGGTAAAAGGGCTGTCCAAAGTTAAGATTCTTTGGGCGGCCATTTTTTTCGAAGCTTTAACAAAAATTTCAACTTCGTCTTAGCTTTGAGTATGTTATAATGAAATAGGTTTAAAATTAATGGTTGGAGCGTCAAGTTAAGTCTGGAATCAAGAAGTTCTAGTAAGGGGGCGGAAAAAACTGGATCCTATTACACATGGTTTGATAGGAGTTGCTTTGAGCACGTTGTCCGGGCATTCTTTTAATATTAATGATCCGGTTTTTTTAGGGGCTACTTTGGGTGCGATGATACCTGATTTAGATATAGTAGCCCACCTGAAAGGAAGATTAAACTATTTATTAAAGCACAGGGGGAAAAGCCATTCCCTACCGGCATTAGGTGTGATGTCGCTAGGCTTAAGCGGGATCCTTTATGCCTTTTATCCCGAAACTTCCTGGAACACTATCTTTTTTTGGACTCTGGCAGGAACGCTCTCACACGGTCTGATTGATATTCTTAATTCGTTCGGGGCCCAGCTACTCTGGCCTTTCTCCAAAAAGAAGTTTACAGTTGATATGATTACCCTTAGTGATCCTATTATTTTTCTGCTCTTCCTGATCGCGGCACTTTTCAGTTACTCTCATCTCGCTGTTAAGGCTTCGGCGTCAGCTTTTGTGTTAAGTGCACTTTATCTTCTTTATAAAGAACTTGGACGACAAGAGACTAAAAACTTTGTTATGAGCATGTATAAACTTCATGATAAGAATGAAGTAAAGATCCTTCCGGCACTCTATAAGCCGTTTAGCTGGAATTTCCTTATTGTGCAGGAACACCTGGTGCGTTTTGGCACGATTCGTGGGCAACAGCCACAGATTCAGCGGGTTTTACCGCACTGGGACCAGGATGACCCGTATATTGCCGCAGCCATGGACGGCGCTCTGGCAGAAGTCTTTGACCAATTCACTCCTTATTATCATGTGGTATCAGAACATGAAGAAGAACGTACTGTCAATTTTATGGACCTTCGTTATTGGGGTAAAGATGATTTTCTTTATACGGGGCAAGTTCTCATGAATGAGGAGGGCGAAATTGCTCAGGAAACTTTCTATCTGTTCCCGAACCGGGACGGTATTTTACTCGGTTATTAATCCGGCATCTGAGAATTAAATGATTGTAAAGCTGTTATTAAGTCAATCAGTCTTAATTACAGCTTTTTTATTTGTCCATAAAAATTAAACTTTA
>DAHVVW010000015.1 GCA_027357125.1 Clostridiales bacterium | reverse complement strand
CGGCTTCCTTCGGGGTATTTAGAGTGGGCCGCCGGAGACAAGGCCCAGGCAGTGGTTGACTATGTTTCCGGGCTTTCCGATAATTATGCGATTGATTTGTTCCAAGGTTTGTTTGTGCCAAGGCATTAAACATTTTCATTAGGCATGTGAGCGCGATGCCAAGCTCACATTATTTTTTTGTATAAATTTTGTCGAAGGTGGAAGGATTTAATGTTCTTAACAGAGAATAGTTACACCCTGACTAACTTCAAACTTTTTTCCTCGTGGGGAAAAAGAGGATTCCGCGCTTTTTTGGCGAAGAATTCTATAGCAAAGGGTTGACAAACGGAAAGAATTGTGGCAGGGATAGTAAAGGTTGAAGCAAGGTGGAATACGGAATTCCGGAAGAAATCATTGAAGAAGTGCGCGTGCGCACAGATATTGTGGAAATTATCTCTGAATACGTGACACTCCAGCGCAAGGGCAAAAATCATCTAGTACTGTGCCCCTTCCATGCGGAAAAAACCCCCAGTTTTACAGTTACTCCGGAAAAGCAGATATTTTACTGTTTTGGCTGTCACGTTGGCGGGAATGTCTTTTCTTTTTTAATGAAGAGGGAAAATTGGACTTTCATAGAAACCGTACGCCACCTCGCTCACAGAAGCGGGGTTTCCCTGCCGGAGCGGGAACTCTCCGCTACGGAGCGTAAAAAGCGGGAGCGCCGCCGCCGTTGGGAAGAAATTCACGAGTGGGCAGCCGCTTATTTTCAGGAAATACTCTTAGAGAAACCGGAGGGTGAAGCGGGAAGACGCTACTTGCACAGCCGTGGCCTTGATGAGCAGACTATCCGCTCTTTCCGCCTAGGGTATGCTCCCCCACGTTGGGATGGCTTAATAAAGACCCTTAGTGAGCATGGCGTTACTTTGGCAGAAATGGTAGAGGCGGGGTTGGCTCTTGAAGCGGAGAATTCCGGCGGCCAGGGGGGACGTGTTTACGACCGTTTCCGCAACCGCGTAATATTCAGTATATTAGACAGCAGCCAGCGTCCGGTCGCTTTTGGTGGGCGGGTGCTTGACGACTCTTTACCGAAGTATCTCAATTCACCTGAGACGGAGTTTTTTAGCAAAGGTCAGCACTTATATGGTATGCACCGGGCTCATCAGGGAATCCGGGAACAAGGCTTTGCGCTCTTAGTTGAAGGGTACATGGATGTTATTGCGATGCAGAAGGCAGGATATCCTAATGCAGTAGCCTCCTTGGGTACAGCACTCACTAAGGATCAGGCCAAGCTTCTCAGGCGCTATACCAATAAGATTATGATCGGGTATGATGCTGATGCTGCCGGTGTGCAGGCTGCGGTGCGGGCGGGGGAGATTCTTAGAGATGTGGGTCTGGCCGTACAGGTGCTTCAGTGGCCGGATGGTAAAGACCCTGATGAGTTTCTGCGTAAGCATGGAGCACAGGAAATCACTACAGTTTTTAATAATGCCCGTACTTTTATTGAATTTAAGTACAATATATTAAGTGGTGGCAGTGCGCCCCGCAGTATTCCGGAGAAGGCGGAACTCATTTCCAAGCTGGCCCCGGACATAATAAAAGTAACCAGTCCGGCGGAAAGAGAAGGGTATGAACGTTTTCTAGGCTTGGAGTTAGGGCTTACCTTAGAGGCTGTTCAAAGCGAGATCTTGCGCCAGGAACAGAAAAAGCCCAAAAATGGGCGGGAAAGCGAAAATTCCCGCTTAGGACAGGATATTTCTGTAAAAAATAGAGATAATATCATTAGGTATGTTCAGCCTGCATCCGCCGTGCCTATGGGTATTTACCGGGCAGAGATAATCCTCTTACGTCTTATGTTTGAATTTCCCCGTTTTATTGCGCGCTTCGAAGAGGAATTAAATATTGAATCCTGGAAACTAGAGGAGCATAAAGAGATTTACCGGAGTTTGTGCGCGGGCGGCTTAGGTTCCCAGGCAGACCTACCGGAGAACACTCAGGGGAAGCTGGCAGCCATTATGCTTGATGATATAGACCTGACGCGTCCCGAGCAACTTTTCGAAGACTCTGTGCGCCGTATCAAATCAGGGCAAACGGAGGAAGACATCGCTGATCTTCAAGAGCGCCTAACCATACTGGAAAAATCAGGAGACCTGGCTGGAGCCATGGTTCTGTTAAGAGAGATAGGAGAGCGGTTAAGACGTGGCGAATAATAAGGTTGTAGGTACCAAAATAAATGACCCAAAGGAAGGAGGTAATCTGGTGAGCGAAGAGGAAGTAAAGATGGAGAGCGTGAAGATCCTCATCCAAAAGGGCCATAAGAAAGGTTCACTCACATATGGTGAAATAATGGACGCCCTCCAGGGAATCGAACTCACCGCTGACCAGATAGATGAGATATATGAGCAACTTGGCCGGATGGGCATTGATGTGGTACCTGAGCCTGAAGAAATAGAAGAAGAGGTGCTCGAGAAAGCGGCTGATGAACTGACTGAAGAACCAGAAGAAATCGAAGAAACTGAAGTAGACCTCTCCGTTCCCGAAGGAGTCGGCATTGATGATCCAGTCCGTATGTACCTGAAAGAAATCGGACGCGTACCTCTGCTTACCGCTGAAGAAGAGATTGAGCTGGCAAAACGGATGGAAGCTGGGGATGAAGCTGCCAAACGCCGTTTGGCCGAAGCCAACCTACGCTTGGTCGTAAGTATTGCCAAAAGATATGTGGGTCGGGGTATGCTTTTTTTGGATTTAATCCAAGAAGGGAACCTCGGGCTGATCAAAGCAGTAGAGAAATTCGATTTTCGCAAAGGATTTAAATTCAGTACCTATGCAACTTGGTGGATTCGCCAAGCCATTACCCGCGCTATTGCCGATCAGGCCCGCACAATTCGAATCCCGGTGCATATGGTTGAAACGATTAATAAACTCATCAGGGTTTCGCGCCAGCTTTTGCAAGAGCTGGGCCGGGAGCCGGTTCCGGAAGAGATTGCCAAAGTTATGGATATTCCGGTTGAGCGTGTGCGCGAGATTATGAAGATCGCGCAGGAGCCTGTATCCTTAGAGACCCCTATCGGAGAAGAAGAAGACTCGCATTTAGGAGATTTTATCCCGGATGAGGATGCCCCTGCTCCCTCTGAGGCAGCTTCCTTTATTCTCCTAAAGGAACAGCTTGAGGAGGTCTTGGAGACACTCACTCCCCGGGAGGAGAAAGTCCTGCGTCTGCGCTTCGGCCTTGATGACGGGCGTACCCGGACTCTGGAAGAGGTCGGGCAGGAATTCGGAGTAACGCGGGAACGCATCCGTCAAATTGAAGCCAAAGCTTTGCGTAAGCTGCGTCATCCCAGCCGCAGTAAAAAGCTGAAAGATTATCTGGAATAAAAATTTTCTGCTTTCAAACTGGTAGCTGACTCGGAACTCAAAGTTGGTAAATCTAAAGGTGTTTAGATTTTGTCCTGTAAATTTTTAAAATGGCGAATTAAGCTTGACGCACTAAGACAAATCCCTTATAATACTTGATGCAAAGGGCTTTCCTCGATAGCTCAATGGTGGAGCAACCGGCTGTTAACCGGTAGGTTGCAGGTTCGAGTCCTGCTCGGGGAGCCAATTTATTTTTGTTAGGACATGGGCCTATAGCTCAGCGGTAGAGCAGCCGGCTCATAACCGGTCGGTCCCTGGTTCGATCCCAGGTGGGCCCACCATGATCGTGGTTCGAGGTTCGAAGATCGTAGTTCGAAGCTGGGGATGGCGTTTCTTGACCTCAAATCCAACTTTCATTTTCGAACATCGAATATCGAACATCGAACATCGAACATCGAGTTTGGGCGATTGGCTCAGTCGGGAGAGCGCATCCTTCACACGGATGAGGTCACTGGTTCGATCCCAGTATCGCCCACCAGTTATGTCTAGGGTTTCGGCCCTTTTGAAATAGCTTGGCGTGTAAAGTTAATGCAACGGGAATGCAGAACACATATATTGAGTCGACATAAGTTGCCGGAATAATTAGCAAAAGCCCCGCTGAAGAGCAGGGCTTTTGCTGTCTTTCAAAGCCCATCAGGGCATGGAATAATATTACTTTACTTTGCCTGCGGATTGAATAATTTAGATTCTGACAAAACTATCTATATGTAGAACTGCCGAGTTGCCTAACAGTGTTTTGATATGAGGTGAGAATTTGCATACTTTATCCGAGTTGGGACCGCGTTTACAAACGATTGCAAACTTTGTGCCCCCGGGAGCAAGGCTGGGGGATATCGGGACAGACCATGCTTACCTGCCGCTGGCTCTGGTCGCAGACGGGAAGATCACCGGTGCTGTTGCCATTGATGTTCACAAAGGACCTTATCAGTCTGCCCTGAACGCAGTGTATAGTACAGGTCTGGCAGACCGGATTGATGTCCGCTTTGGGGACGGGCTGGAACCTCTTGTGCCCGGGGAAGTGGATGCCTTGGTCTTGGCCGGGATGGGCGGGGTTACAATCCTGGAGATACTAAATAATAAGCCGGAGGTCTTGCATGAGGTGAGTACGCTCATTCTGCAGCCTCAGGGCGCAGAGGGCAGAGTAAGGGAAAGTTTAGGCAGCAGGGGTTGGCGCTTAAAAGATGAGGTCTTAATAGAAGAAGCTAACCGTGTTTACACAGTGATTGTGTATATGCGCCAAGAAGGATTTACGGCTGCGGAACTGGAAGAAAAGGTTCGGTGGTGGCAGGATAAAGTATTACAAAGCTTGGCTTCAAACGTTGAAATTAATGCTAATTCTTACCCTATTCCGAATGCTGATGTTGTTAAATACTCTGAAATTACCCGCTCTTTAGTGTGGGAGTATGGTCCCCTAATTCTTTCTCAAAGCAGGAGACTACTTGTGAGACGATTCGATGAAAACTACCAGGAACTAACGCATCAGTTGGAAGAGATACGCAAGGGAAAACCGGAAACAATAGGCAGGCTTCTTCAGGATAAAACATTGCAACTTAAAGTAATTAAGAGTATAGAAAGCATTTTGCTTGCTACTCCTTAGCCAAAATAGTTTTCTGCGAAAGTGAATCTGTTGGATAATCGATGTTAAAAATCAGGAGAAAGTACAGTTTGATTGGAGGAAAGATGATGGCGGTGACAGTCGGTTCAATCGCTCAGACCCTTGAAAAGGTTGCCCCCAAGTATTGGGCGGAAGAATGGGATAATGTGGGCTTATTAGTGGGAAATATGGCTGACAGTGTGGAAAGGGTCTTACTTGCCGTGGATGGAACCCCGGAAGTTGGGGCTGAGGCAAGCGAGCGCGGTGCAGAGATGATTGTTGCTCATCATCCGCTCATGTTTCGCTCCCTGAAAAACCTGCGAGCAGATAATCCCCAAGCCGAGGTGCCATTAAAGCTTCTTAAGCACGGTATTTCATATTACAGCGCGCACACCAATTTAGATCAGTCCAGTTTCTCTTCCAGTTGGCTTTTGGGCCAGAGCCTGGGATTAAAAGAGATGGATTATCTGGCCGTGACCGGATATGAAACACTTGTCAAACTTGCTGTCTTTATGCCTGCGGTAGATGTAGAAAAGGTGCGCCAGGCTTTGGTCAAAGCAGGGGTGGGTGAGAGTATTACGGGTGGACCGCATAGCGGCTTTTATGCGGAGAGCTTTTTTCAAAGTACTGGGGAAGGAATGTTTCGTCCGCTGCCCGGCGCTGAGCCTAGTATAGGCTCTGTTGGAGATTTAACAAGGGTGGAAGAGGTTAAGTTAGAAAGCATTCTGCCTGAGAGAACGGTGGAGCGGGCAATCAAAGCATTGCTTAAAGCCCATCCTTATGAAGAACCTGCTTATGACTTAATACCTCTTCAGAACCGCGGCCAAGCTAGGGGGTACGGCATCACTGGCTATTTGCCGCAGGCTGAAAGCTTGGGTAGTGTCTGGCAGCGTCTGACCGCACTTCTAAGAGACGAACCTTGGGCCGAAATTCAGTACAGGGTTAATAATGATTACGTGTCGGAACAAAGACCTGTATATGAGCGGAATATTACAGACGACATGGTTACTGATGCTAATAGTGGTAAGACTGCTATACATTGTCTGGGTGGAATCCGCCTGGCCGG
Source organism: Clostridiales bacterium (assembly GCA_027357125.1). Classification (GTDB taxonomy): domain Bacteria; phylum Bacillota; class Desulfitobacteriia; order Desulfitobacteriales; family Desulfitobacteriaceae; genus Paradesulfitobacterium. Next base: position 7,322 of record DAHVVW010000015.1, on the reverse strand, counting down.
CGACTTAGCCAAATCTGTGCGCAAAGTGGCGGTTGTTAACGGCAGTGGCGGCAGTTTTGTCCAGAAAGCGCTTTTTCAGGGTGCTGACCTTTTTATTGCAGGGGATATTGATCATCATGCCGCACTAGATGCTCTCCAAGGAGGTATGGCGGTGGCAGATATTGGACATTTTATTAGCGAAAGACCAATGCTTTATAACTTGGCCCACTACTTGCGTTCTGCCAAAGCCCTCCAAGGAGTGGAGTTTATTATCAGTGCGGCGGATAAATCTCCTTGGATAGTGCAAACGAGTGAAAAACAATAGAACTATTGTCATATTCAATACTTGACAATTTTACTCGGATAATCTATCATGTGGAGTAAAGGAAGAATATTTATAAATTAATAAAAATATAGACAAGATAGTTATTAATAAAGTATTTTGCTATTTTAATCTGAATCGCAAAGGAGGGTAAAAACATGAGTCGTACGGAAATGTTGCGGCGCGAGCGAGAAAGAGTTTTGGCTAACCTCGCTTCCGATTACGAAAATCGGACTAAGTGGTTAATAGCTCTTATGGATATTGACGATGAAATGGAAGAACTCGAAGATAGCGCCGATCATACAAACAGAGCGTAAGCCCAAACTCTGGATCTGCAACCAGCAAAATTTATTTGACCAAATTCATTTTTTGCAGTAGTATTATGTGGCGAAGTTGACGAGATGATCGCGGAGGCAAGGACCGAAAGGTCGTCTCTGAGGAAAGTCCGAGCTTCATAGGGCAAGGTGCTGGGTAACGCCCAGTGGGGGTTACCCCAAGGAAAGTGCAACAGAGATATACCGCCAGGCACTCAGGCGACTGAGTGCTGGGTAAGGCTGGAAAGGCGAGGTAAGAGCTCACCGGCAGCCAGGTGACTGGCTGGCCCTGTAAACCCCACCTGAAGCAAGACCGAATAGGGGAGCTAGGAAGCGGCCCGCTTCGTTCCCGGGTAAGGTCGCATGAGGCCGTTGGCAACAGCGGTCCCAGATAGATGATCATCACCTCTCTTAAGAGAGGAACAGAACTCGGCTTAACGGAGACTTCGCCATGCTCATGGGAAACTGAGATGCTATAGCATTCGGTTTCCCTTCAGTTTTTTCTGGCAGTGCCAGGAAAGGCCTTCGGCGTGATGCCGAGGGCCTTTTCCCTACTCTGTTTTCTTTAGCTTTACAAAGACCGAAAGTAGGCTTGAGCTACTTCCCTGATAAATTTGACTTGTTTTGATTTTTTATCGGACATAACAGCCAGCAGTTGACAAAGTTCGCGTTCTTTGGCGTCGTATGAAGTTAGCAATGCTGCCGGCTCTACGATGAGGCTTGCAGCGATTTCCGCCAGGAGTTCCAAGGAAGGTCCTCTTTTTCCTCTTTCGATATATCCTATGTATGCCCCGCTGACACCGATCATTTCGGCCAGCTTTTCCTGCGTAAACCCCTTTAACTTGCGAAAATATCTTATGTTATACCCTACGAGTTTTCGTATATCATGCAACCCTGTCACCTCCATCTCCTATTGTAGCTGGAGGTGCAATAAGTGTTTACAAACTATTAGTCTATAAAATAGACAAAATTATATACTGTTAGAATCTAACCATCAAATTGATTAAATGGTACAATTTGAAACAAGATTATATATAAATTTACTTATACTTACATTAAAGTTATATATTCAGGCACTATGCCACATCAGTGTGGCACCAAGAGAGAATGAAAATTCGTTCAGAATAATTCATAACGCTGCGACAAAGGCAAACCCGGCGAAAGCCGGGGGCGCAAAGCCACAGGTCTTCCACTTCAAGGTGATGACGGCTGGGTTACCGAACAGGGAGTAGTTGGTTAGAGTTGCCATACCTCCTGGGTATGGCGCTTTTGTTTTAAAAAAGGGGTGAATGGTGTCTTGAAACTGCAGATTGTTCCGATTCAGGTTGATACTGTTTTACAGGGTAAGCCCTCACCGTTCGATTTGTTTGATCAGGGAGGCTATTTACTTTTGGAGAAAGGGGAAGCAGTTAGCGCACAAGTTTTCGAGCTTGCCTGTAAAAAAGAGATCTATGTAGTCAGCTATGAGTGGAGCGAATTAGCGGGGCGTAAACAGTCGGTTGATTTCAAGGACGATCAGTTTCAGAAAGCCCCCCTTAAGCATATACGCTACAATTCTCATTTTATCCGGATTGATTATCTTAAACAGGCGCTGCCGATTTTGGCAAGATCCCTGCAGGATCTGGAGAGGTGTCACGGATTTCCCGGCTTCTCCTGGCTGGATAACCATGATCGGTATACCTATATTCATTCTGTGAATGTGGCTTTGCTGGCGACGATCATCGGCATCTATCTGGGGTATGAGATTGAGGAACTCACCAACTTAGCAAGTGGCGCCGTGTTGCACGATTGGGGCAAATTACTGGTTCCCCGTGAGATTTTGCACAAGCCGTCCGCTTTGTCGCCGGAGGAATTTCAAGTGATCAAGAGCCATCCTGTTCGCGGGGAACAGGTCTTACGGGATGCGGGCTGGCCGGACGAGGTTTTGCGGGTGATTCGGGAGCACCACGAGCGGTGGGGAGGACAAGGCTACCCAGACGGTTTGCGGGCGGGTGAAATTCATCCCAATGCCCAAATCGTAGCGGTGGCGGATGTTTTTGATGCCTTAACTGAAGACCGTCCGTACAAAGTTGGGTTGTCTCCTTACCATGCCTTGGAGATGATCTTGAACGGATCAGGTTTGAGTTATGCTCCGGAAGTGGTGCGGGCTTGGCGAAGTTGTGTTCTCCTCTATCCAGAACATTCCACAGTGACTTTGAACAGCGGAGAAACGGGCGTCGTGATTGCGCTTGCCTCTGATTTACCCACCCGTCCGGTGGTGCGCATCATTGCGGATCGGCAGGGAAGGCCTGTACAGGGAGAAAAGATTATTGACTTAAGGAAAAATCGCACTTTAACCGTAAATAGTATTACCTTTGATCGCAACTCAGGTTCACGACCGGAATTTAACCCATCGGCTTGATGAGAGACTTTCAGGCAGGAATCCCCAGGGGGAGGGTGATGAGTGTGCGGGCTATGCCCATTGACAAGGTGCGGGCGGGTATGCAGGTGAGCAGAGCGATTTACGGGGCCAGCGGCGAGACCTTGCTGGCTGCCGGGATCACATTGACTCCCCGCTATATTCAGAGGCTCCAAGAGCTGGGAGTGCTTGCTCTTTATATTCATGACGAAGAGGTGGGCGATCTTGAAATCAACGATGTCGTTTCGGAGAAGACCCGGTTGCAAGCCCTGAAAATAACGAAGGAGGCTATGGATAATCTCAAGCTGAGCCCGGCTTTGGAGCTGTCTAAGGTAAAGTCAGTGGTTGACGATATTATCGAAGAATTGCTGAGCAACAAGGATGTAATCGTTAACTTGGTGGATATCCGCGCTCTGAACGATTACACGTTTGGGCACAGTGTGAATGTGGCTATTCTTTCTCTGATTACTGGGATTGCCATGGGCTATGAGCGGGAGAAACTCTGCAAGCTGGGAACAGGGGCTCTGTTCCATGATATCGGGAATACTTTGCTGCCGGAAAATGTCTTGAAGCAGGACAGGCCTTTGACCGACGAAGAAGAAAACCTGTATCAACAGCATACCGTTCTGGGGTTCAAGGTTTTGCGCAAGTTGGAAAACTTTAGTTTGTCTGCTGCCCATGTGGCTTTACAACACCATGAACGTTACAACGGTAGCGGCTATCCCAGGCAACTGCCAAAGGAGTCAATCAATGAATTTGCCAGGATTGTTGCGGTAACCGATCTTTATGATAAGTTAACCAGCGGGTGGGGTGGGCAGCCTCGCTGTTTGCCTTTTCAGGCTCTTGAATTAATTATTGCCAACCGGGAAAAGTTCTTTCACCCTGACGTGGTGGAAAATTTCATGAACACGGTTGCTGTTTTTCCCATTGGAACCTTGATCATGCTCAATACGCAAGAAAAAGGGGTAGTCGTGCAGACCTGCAAAGAACACCCAACGCGGCCCCGGGTCAGAGTGCTGGCCGATTCTGGAGGAAAAAGAATTGTTCCGCCCTATGAGTTGGATTTGGCGTTAAATCCGAACTGCTGTATTGTCCGGCTCTTGGATGAGGGGAATTGAGATGATAAAGACAGAGGAGAAGGAAATTCTATACCAGGTCTGTTCTCTCCTCCTGCAAGCGCAAGCAGACGAGCAGGCTTTTACAGAAATCACTTGCCGCCTGTGCTTGGATCTGGGAGCTTCCTGCTGTAGTCTGTGGCTGGCTCGCTCCGGCGGGGGGCGAAGCCAGGAGCGCTTGGCGATGTATCAAGCCGTTAAGGACTTGCCGTCGGAACTTGTTAACTTGGATTTTGCAGTAGCCAAGCAGGCAATCGAGCAGGAGCAAGCTCTTGTTTGGCAAAAACTTCGGGTCGGAGGAAATCAGGAGTTGCTCCTTATCGCCAGCCCCTTGGTCAGACAAACTCAGGTCATAGGAGCCGTTTGCCTGTGGTTTGCTCCGGATATCCACGCTGGGAACGCCCCGCTGATGCTGGTACATCAAATTAGCCGCGACCTGGCGCAGGGGATTTACAATTATACTTATCATTCCGGTGTCAACGGTAGGAGCCTGAGCAAAGAATTGGAAATGGCAGCGCATATCCAAACAGGTCTGTTGCCGGAAAAAATACCGGATATCAAAGGGATTTCCCTGGCCATGCGCTCGTTGATGGCCCATGAGGTAGGCGGTGATTACCTGGACTTATTTCAAACACCGAATAAGCTGTTGGGGATTGCCGTGGGAGATGTGATGGGGAAAGGGATTCCTGCTGCCTTATGGATGGCTATGACCAGGGTGGCCCTCCGTACTGCGGCCCGGACTTTTTCTCAGCCTGATGCCGTGCTTGCGGAAGTGAATAGGGGTCTTTATCCGGATCTAGCCGGTCAAAGCATTTTTGTGACGCTGCAGTACGCTCTGTATGAGCCTGTCAAAAAGGTTCTGTTTTTGGCCAATGCCGGTCATCTCCCGCCGCTGATATATCATGGCCGGACCGGGCAATTTGAACTGCTTAAAGTAAAAGGGGTTTACATAGGGGGTATGGAACATTACAAATTCAAATTGGCAGGGGTGCAGCTGAAAGAAAGCGATATTGTTTTGTTTTACAGTGACGGTGTAACGGAAGCCGCCAATGCGGAAGGACAACAATTCGGCTTGTGCAAGGTGGTTGACGTTTTAGAAAAAAACGCTCTCTTCAGCGCAGCGGAAATCGCCGACAAATTAATTATTCACCTTGGACAATACATAGGTGATACCAGGCAACGAGATGACATTAGCTTTTTATTGTTTAAGGTTGAATAAAAAGTGGGGAAGTGTGAAAACCGATGGTTGGCATAGGAGTTGGGCAACAAGCGGATCTGCCGGATCAGGATGGCTGGGTTACAATTAAGAACGGTCAAGTTATCGTGTGCAATCCCCGGGGGCTCGGCAAGTTTCCGACGCTCAGTCCGGACAAGAATGTGCAAGTTCTCCTTAATGGAGAAAAAATAGTTCGGACTGCTTTTGTCCACGAAGGGGACAGTGTTGAATTACAACTCCTTAATACGGAACCCTTTCTGGCCGTGGAGGTTAAATTAAGCAGTGACAAGCTTAAAGCTTTTTTGCAAGTGCGGAAAAAGCCCGGGAAACGCTATGTGGTTGAAGATATTCCGCCGACAGGGGAAGCAGTGGTTAAAGCCTGCTTTGCTCAAGTCATCTGGCCGCAGCTTACTTTCGAACAGGTGCGGGATCTCCTGCACCAAAATCAGGTTGTTTACGGAATTAACGAGGAAGCAATCCGGCAAGCGGTTGAGCTGGAAGACGAGAACATGAGTATTGAGGCAGCAGCCGGTCAGGCACCAATACCACCCCAGGATGCCGGGATTGTTTATACCTTTCAAAATAGCGGGCGCTTCCAGGGAACGGTTGAACCTTACGGCCAGGGCAATCCTTTGTCTGTTGCCATAGGGACTGTTTTAGCGGTCAAAAACCTTCCTGTGGCCGGGAAGGCAGGAATGGACGTGACAGGTAAAATCATACAACCCCGCCCTCCGCGAGACGAACCGATCCTTATCAAGAGTGGGGTAAGTCTCATTCAAAACGGAGCGGTTGCGGTGGCTGCAGTTTCCGGCAAACCGGTCTTAGACGGATCAATCCGTAAGTATTTGTCCGTCCAGCCTGTGCACATCATCAACGGAGACGTGGATAGAAAGACCGGAAATATCAAGTTCAAAGGCAACATTGTGGTGACGGGCAGCGTTCTGGACGGCTTTGGTGTGGAAGCCGGAGGGAGCATCGAGGTATGGGGCGATGTCCTGCACGCTTCTCTTTATGCTAATAACGAGATCATTATTCATAACAAGGCTATCACTGCCCGGATCCAGGCCGGCGGCTTCTCGTCCCAGTACAGGCGAATATATGGGGTGCTTAAGCATTTGGCAGACCGCCTGAAGCAACTGCTCAGTTCCATGGAAGTTCTGAAACGCCAACCGTCTTTTAACACCGCGGATCTGAAGCTGAATGGCGAAGGACGCTTGGTTCAGCTCTTAATGGATTTCAAGTATAAGGATGTACCAAAGCTTGTCAATGATTTTCTGGCCGTGTTGGCTGAAACGGAAAATTGGCCGCAACAAGAACTGGTTGAGTTAGGGCGGGATCTAAACGAAAAACTGTGTAATTTAGGTCCGCTTCGCATAAAAAAGCAGGCTGAAATGGAGTTGCTAAGCCAAGAGGTGCAACAGACCCTAGAGACTCTGATGTGGCTGATCAGCAATACAGCCGATGTGCAGGTGGGCTATGTGCAAAACAGTGTGGTGTGGGCGAGCGGAAACATCATTGTGAAAGGACAGGGCAGCATTGTTTCGGAGCTGGACGCCGCAGGTCAAATTCTAATCAGCGGTGGCAAGGTAAGAGGCGGCCGCCTGACTGCCCGGGAAAAAATCCAGGTTCAGGAACTGGGTTCCCCCAATGATGCACAGGTAATTATCCGGATGCTCGACAATTGTTGTTTGGAAGCCAATATTGTCCATCCGGTTGTAACCATTGAACACGGTGCGGATCACCTGGTTATTGCGGAGAACTGCCGCCGTTTGCGAGCCAGCGTAGGCAAGGACGGGGACTTAAGGCTGGAGCGAGAGTATCCCGGTACCAGAAAGGAGTCGTGAGTGGAATGTTGTTGCAAATCCGGACGGAGATCTCTGAGCAGAGGGCTGTGCTTTTTCTGGAAGGGGTATTGGATATTTCTACGGTCGATTTCCTTCAGACAGGCGTAAGCGGGCTGACAGGGGTGAAAGAAGTT
>DAHVVW010000159.1 GCA_027357125.1 Clostridiales bacterium | reverse complement strand
GAGTCAGGAACGTAAGTCTCCGGTGGAGACTTACGCCGTTCGGCCAAACCCAAGAGAAATTCTTCCGGTCGAACGGAGCAGGAGCCTCACGTTAATAAATTCTGACTACTGACTACTGACTACTGAATTCTGAATTCTGGACAGAAGAGTAAATCTATCGAATCAGGATTTGAGGAGAGAGGCTTTGTGAAAATTGCGGTGATAGCCGGCGGGGAGTGGGATGCCGCTTGGGGTAAGGGGCAACTGCAAGAGGTGGATTTTCTCGTGTGTGCCGACAGCGGCGGGGATGCGGCTTTGGCAGCCGGGCGGCTGCCTGATTTGCTTATTGGGGACCTGGACTCTATCTCTGAAGCAGGCCTGAACGAGATTCGTTGCTCCGGAGTTAAGATAGAACAATACCCCCAGGCCAAAGATGAGACTGATTTGGAACTTGCTCTTGCCCAAGCGATTGCCAAGGCCCGCGCTGCCGGAGAGCAAGATATTTTCCTGTACGCGGCTAGCGGCGGGCGCATCGACCATTTTCTAGGGAATGTGGCACTTATGCTTAAGAGTGCGTCCCAAGGCCTGCGCCTCATTCTCAAGGACCCGCAGCATAAGGCCTGGGTCTTGCATGGACGACAGCACATGCAAGGAGCAAAAGGAAAGGAAATTTCTCTTATTGCTTTAACCGAAAAAGCGATTGTTAGCACAGAAGGGCTATCCTATCCTTTACGGGCCGAGACTTTATGGCAGTCTTCCCCACGGGGGATAAGCAATGTCTTCCTTGGCGAGGAAGCAATCGTGGACGTCAGTGAAGGATATGTTCTCGTAGTACTTTTGGCTTAGTCTGAACTGATCGCATTTGCCATTTTTGCAATGAACATTATCTGTTTACGGAAGAGGAACTAAAAGAACTAACTCTTAAGTAGGCTTGACACCTGTTCGATTAAGGTCTCGATTTTTATGGGTTTGCTTAAGATGTTTTTGACTCCAAGAGCCTCATAGTGTGGGATGTACTGGGATTCTAGGTAGCCGGAGATTACAAGCACGGGGATTTTCTGCATCTCAGGCACCTGTTCGAGGATGGAGTAACCGTGCATGTCTGGGAGGCGGTGATCAAGGATGAGAAGATCAGGATCAAAACTTGCGATCTCTTGCACGGCTGTGGATCCGCTCGCATATTCATGAATTTCAGCTTCTATTGGTTCGAGCGCATTCTTGTAGAGTTCACGAATCGCCGGAAAATCTTCAACGATGGCAATTCTTCTCAATTATTACACCTCCGACTAATATTAGTTAGGTAATTCGAGTTTCTTTCACAAGATTCCTGCAGAGGATATAGACAAAGGATGTCGCAATATGGAAAAGTTGGTCGTTAATTGGTGAAAAAGAAAAAAAGCCCGGCTAATACCGAACTTTTCGTTCTGCTAATTAAACAGCGCGCTGAACTTTCCCTGACCGCAAGCATCTGGTGCAAACTTTGATCCGGGTGGGAGTACCGTTCACCAGGGCGCGCACCCTTTGCAAGTTAGGTTGCCAAGTCCGCTTTGTCCTAATATGGGAGTGGCTGACTTGCATCCCGGTGGAAACTCCTTTGCCGCATACAGCACAAATATTAGCCATACTCTACGCCTCCTTTGCACCCGAAATGACACTTATGTATTTTATCAAAAGATCCTGACCTTGGCAAGGTTTTGCCAATTTATTTTTTGTCAAAACATAAAATCTTAAGATTTTCGTGGTTTTTTCTTTGAATAATACCAATTTACTTGATAGAATGTGGATGGACAATCGCAAACGGGGAGGTTCCGTGAAATGGGCAAGGAAATCAATAACAATTTGGGGAAAATAGATATTTCCGAGGAAGTAATCGCCACGATTGCAGGGGCTGCTGCAATTGAATGTTATGGCTTGGTGGGGATGGCTTCCCAGAAGAAAATTACGGACGGGGTTGCTGATTTATTAGGACGGGAAAACCTGGCCAAAGGAGTTCAGGTTTCTATCCAGGAGGATGTAGTCGTCATTGACCTTTATATTATTGTCGGGTATGGTGTAAGAATTTCTGAAGTTGCGAGCAATGTGATGGAACGGGTGCGCTATACCACCCAGAGCTTTACGGGTCTAAAGGTCAGCCAGGTTAATGTCAACGTGCAGGGAGTACGTATCCTGGACTAGGACATATTCGAAACAAGAGTAGGAGGATTAGTTTGATACCAGGTACGGACTCGGGTAACAGCATAAACGGACAACAATGGAAGCACATGGTTGCCGGCGGGGCCAGAGCTTTAGAGCAAAGGAAGCAGGAAGTAGATGCTCTGAATGTATTTCCCGTGCCCGATGGGGATACAGGAACCAACATGTTCCTGACGATTCAGTCTGCAGCCCGTGATGCGGAGCAGACGGCGGGGGATTCTGTGTCCGAGGTAGCAGCTGCTGTTTCTATGGGTTCTTTAATGGGGGCCCGGGGTAATTCAGGGGTAATCCTGTCCCAGCTTTTGCGCGGTATCGCCAAAGGAGTTGAAGGCCTGAAGACTGTGACTTCCGGTGAATTGGCCCAGGCCTTGCAAACCGGAGTGGATACGGCGTATAAAGCAGTGATGAGGCCGGTCGAAGGTACGATTCTAACGGTATCCAAGGAGACTGCACGCGCAGCCCTCGCTAAGGCGAAGCAGGGCGGGACCCCGCTTGAGACGTTAACAGAAGGTTACCGCAAGGGTCAGGAGGCTTTGGCCAAAACGCCGGAGCTTCTACCGGCTTTGAAACAGGCAGGGGTGGTCGATGCCGGCGGACAGGGGTTTCTGATTATTTTAGGCGGCTGGATTGCGGTGCTCGAAGGCAAGGATCCCCAGCCTGAGAGCTTTGCTGCGGCAGCGGCAGTTCAGGGCATTGTCCGAGTTGAGAATTTGGAATTTCCGTACTGTACTGAGTTCCTGGTTAAGGGCAGTGATATAAACCCCAAGCAAATACGCCAGGATCTGATGGACAGGGGAGACAGCCTGCTCGTTGTCGGAACTCTGGAAGTGGTAAAGATCCACATTCATGTCAAAAACCCCGGCCAGATCTTGGATTATGCACTAAACTGGGGTGCGCTCCATGAGGTGGAGATCCACAATATGCTCGCTCAGAACGAAGCGATGGCTCACGCTGAGAAAGAACCGCCGTCGGCTGCGGAAAGGGTGACCACACCGGAGCCTGACAAAGAAAATGGGGTTGTGGCAGTCACTCTGGGTGATGGGATTACAGAGATATTCAAGAGTCTGGGTATGGATGAAGTGGTTTTTGGCGGCCAGACCATGAATCCGAGCACGGAAGATATGGCCGAGGCTGTCAGAAAAGTTAAAGCGAAAAATGTCTTCATTCTTCCAAATAACAGCAATATTATGCTCGCGGCCCGCCAAGTACAGGAAGTTGTGAAAGAACGCGAAGTCAGGGTCATTCCGAGCAAATCCATTCCGCAGGGAATTGCAGCATTAATTAACTTTGATCCTGAAGGGGAAGCTGAAAACAACCTGATGGCGATGGAAAACGGGTTGGCGGCGGTTAAATCCGGCGAAGTGACCTATGCGGTCAGAGATTCTCAGTGGGACAGTCTTGAGATTAAGGCCGGAGATGTCCTTGGTTTGGTGGAAGACACAATCGTAGCTACCGGAACAAGTTTAATGGCGGTAGCTCAAGCGACCTTAGAAAAAATGGAGTGGCGGATGCGGGATTTGGTTACTATATTTTATGGACAAGAAGTTGAACCCCAGGAAGTACAACGCTTGCAGGATTGGCTGCGGCGCGAAAGTTCCGCCGTGGAAGTTGAAGTCCATTCGGGTGGTCAGCCCCTCTATTACTACATTTTTGGCGTAGAGTAGTCTTCATGCCCTCCGGATCGACCGGAGGGTTTTGTCTAAGGAGGAAGCCAGGAAGCATGGGAAAGGCTAATGTATTTGACCTGCTCGGGCCCATTATGGTAGGACCTTCAAGTTCCCATACCGCCGGAGCTGTGCGTTTAGGTGCCATGGCCCGCAAGATTTTTAACGGGGAGTTGGCTGAGGCGCGCATTCTTTTGCACGGGTCGTTTGCGGAAACGGGCAAAGGGCACGGGACAAACCTCGCCCTGGTGGCGGGGCTTTTGCAGATGAAGCCGGATGATGAACGGATTAGTCGGGCATTAGAACTTGCCGAAGAGTATGGACTCAAAGTGAGCTTCGCTAAGACAGATTTAGGGGATGTTCATCCGAATACGGTGAAGTTTATGCTCCAGAGCCCTGAAGACCGCCAGATGGAGATTACCGGTTCTTCTATCGGAGGTGGGAGAATCGTGATCACGGAAATCGACCAGTTTGTGGTCGAGATTCCGGGGGATTATCACACCTTGGTACTCTTGCACCAAGATTTGCCCGGGGTAGTGGCTCAAGCCACTAATCTGCTGGCTACTGCGCAAATTAATATTGCCCAGATGCGGGTTTCACGTGAGAAAAAGGGGGCTCAGGCCCTGACAGTTGTGGAAACTGACCAGGCGATTGAACCGGCTGCCCTGGCATTAATGAGGAAATTGCCGAGTGTTTTTCAGGCTATGGCTATTGAACCGTTGGAATAAGGAGGAATCCTGATGCTCGCGTATGAAGACCTGGTGCATCAAGCGGAAAAGAAAAACCTTAAAATCGGCCAGGTCGTAATCCTGGATCAAAGCGAACAGTTGGAACAAACAGAAGCAGAACTGCGTCGGCGAATGGCTGAGAATCTGCAGGTGATGCGGGATTCGGTAAAGATAGGGCTCACGGGGGAGCGCAAGTCCCTTTCCGGAATGGTAGGGGGAGATGCGGCCAAGGTTGAGGCCCGACGTGCCCGCGGAGAAAGCCTGGTAGGAGATCCTGTAAATAAGGCGATCGCGCGCGCGCTGGCGGTATCTGAAGTGAATGCGAGCATGGGTAAGATTGTGGCAGCTCCGACCGCGGGCTCGAGCGGTGTGTTGCCGGCAGTGCTCCTTACTGTGGAAGAAGTTTACCAGGCAACGGAAGATGATGTCATAACCGCTCTTTTTACTGCGGCAGGCTTAGGAGTAGTTATAGCGGACAGGGCTAATGTTTCCGGTGCAGAAGGCGGGTGTCAGGCAGAAATAGGTTCGGCCACGGCGATGGCAGCGGCCGCAGCGGTGGAATTGGCCGGGGGAACTCCGCGCGCAGGCGCGCATGCGGCAGCAATTGCCCTCAAATCAATGCTCGGGCTGGTGTGTGATCCTGTGGCCGGGCTGGTTGAAGTCCCGTGTGTCAAACGTAACGCAACCGGGGCTACGCTGGCCTTGGCGGCGGCAGAAATGGCTTTGGCCGGGGTCAAGAGCGCCATTCCGCTGGATGAGGTTATCGACACCATGGAGGCAGTTGGGCGGCAAATGCCCTGTGCTCTAAGGGAAACTGCCCAGGGAGGCCTGGCTATTACCCCCACTGGTAGGAAGGTGCATGCGGATTTTCTCTAAAGACTGTTGGGCGGCTGCCCGCGCACAGCAGGTGTTCGTTTGGTTCTCAAACTCATTTAGCTTGTGAATTTGAGGGGTTCTGATGAAGGCTGAGGAATTAATCTTTAATAACTTAAAGAAAGCCCTACGGGCTGAGGAAAGACA
>DAHVVW010000158.1 GCA_027357125.1 Clostridiales bacterium | reverse complement strand
GCCGCCTGCAACGCTCCGTCCAGGACAAATTCCTCGGTCGCATCCACGATCGCAATCGGCAACGGGGGGTATGCGTGTGCGGCTTCAAGCAAAGCTTCGAAAGACCTAAACTCGATCATACGGCCCCCTCCTCTATCACCGGATGAGCTCAGTTAACCTCTTTGAAATTTTGTTTACTACATTATAAGGCCTGGGCTGTATTAAGTCTAAGGCCTGGGCTGTATTAAGTCTAATAATTTTCAGAATAATATAAGAAATCCGCAGTTAGCCACTCAAAAAATCTTCTCACATGCGCTCAAGAGCGAGTTTCGCTTCTGCTGCTATTTCCGAAGGTACGGAGATCTGATTCACTACCTTTCCTTGGACTAAGTTCTCTAACGTCCAGAGCAGGTGTGGCTGATGAATCCTATTCATGCTCATACACATGCACACCGTTTCGTTCAGACACACTATTTTCTTATCCGGATTCTCCTGGGCCAAGCGATGAACCAGGTTTATTTCCGTGCCGATCGCCCAGCTGCTGCCTGCGGGTGCGCGCGTTACGGTTTCGATAATATATTCTGTCGACCCGTGCAAATCGGAGTTGGCCACCACCGTGTGCTCGCATTCCGGATGAACAATTACTTTGATACCAGGGTATTTGGTACGGGCTCTGTTAATCTGTTCAAGGGTGAAGCGTTGGTGCACAGAACAGAATCCGTTCCATAGGATTAAGCGCGGGGCAATCACCGGCAATTCCTGAGCTCGCATCTCATGGTCTTCAAACTGATCACCGCGGTCCTGCTCCCTTCGCTCCCACAGAAATATCTCCTCTGCTTCGATCTCGCACTCCAGTCCTGTGTTACGGCCCAAATGTTCATCAGGTAAAAAGAGGATGATTTTGTCTTCACCTATCACCTTCTCAAAAACCGCGCGTGCGTTGGAAGAGGTGCAGGTCATCCCCCCCTTGCGCCCGCAAAATGCCTTGATCTCAGCCGTAGAATTAACATAGGTTATGGGGATGATCTCTTGATCAGGATACTTACCCTTAATGACATCCCAACATTCCTCGACCTCATCGATGTCTGCCATATCAGCCATCGAGCAGCCTGCAGCCAAATCGGGCAGCAGCACTTTCTGCTCCGCCGTGGTTAGAATATCTGCCGTTTCAGCCATAAAATGCACACCGCAAAAAACGATATACTCTGCTTCCCGTTCACGCGCGGCCAGTTGCGACAGCTTAAGGGAATCCCCACGGTAATCAGCAAACCGGATCACTTCATCCTTCTGATAATGATGACCGAGAATAACCACCCGTTTCCTGAGCGCAGCTTTAGCCTGTTGGATGCGATGCTCCAGCTCTTCTGTTCCCAAGTCTAGATATTCCGGCGGTAATACCTGTCGCATATTCTTTATCTCCTTCTCCTCACGTTTGCGGTTTAATCAATATTCATACTTATATCCAAGACCGGAGCTGAATGGGTCAGCCAGCCAAGGGAGATTAAATCCACTCCAGTCTCAGCGACAACCCGTAATGAGTCAAATGTGATTCCTCCCGAGGCTTCAGTTAATGCTCTGCCGTCAATAAGTTTTACAGCCTGCGCCATCTGCTTTGGAGGCATATTATCCAGCATGATAACTTCCGCCCTTGTTGTGAGCGCTTCTTCAACTTGCTCCAAACTCTCGACTTCCACTTCAATTTTAACCATGTGTCCAATCTTCTCTCTGACCTTTGCCACTGCCGGAACTATCCCTCCGGCTGCCTCGATATGGTTATCCTTAATCAGAACCGCATCAAACAACCCTAGACGGTGATTATGGCCACCGCCTATTCTAATCGCATACTTTTCCAGGACTCTAAGCCCTGGCGTGGTTTTGCGCGTATCCACTATGCGGCAGGCATGTCCGCGCACAAGTTCAACAGCTCTGCCGGTAGCCGTAGCAATCCCGGATAGATGCTGCACAAAATTCAAGGCTGTGCGCTCGCCGGCCAGCAAAGTGCGTGTAGACCCTTGAACCGTGGCCACAATTTGCCCTCGGCTCACCTTCTCCCCGTCTTTAACCTTGGCTGCGAACTTTACCCCGGGATTTAACAAGTAAAAAACCTTTTCAGCCACCTCAAGTCCCGCGATGATCCCTTCCTGTTTCGCCATAAGTTCCGCCCGGGACTGATGTGCCTCATCAACGATAGACTCAGTTGTAATATCCTGAAAACCAATATCTTCATTTAGGGCAGTGCGAACGATCTCTTCCCACAGTAAACGATTCACGCCGAATACCTCCCCATGCTTAAATGTTTCTTTTGCCAGGCTGGACTAGAATCCGGGTAGTCTGAACGGTAATGACTTCCTCTGCTCTCCAGCCGGTCGAGTGCCGCCTTGGTCATCAGTTTAGCTAACTCTAGAATATCTCTTAATTCAAGTTCATGCTCCTGTACATCCCTTGCCATAGACTCTAGGGTGCGTAAAGCATAACTCAGCCCGTGCTCACAGCGGACAATCCCTACATGTTCCCACATTAAAGTCTGGATTTGCTTAAACCTGAGGTCATCATGCTCCAGAGGGCTAACACCGACTTTAAGACTGGACGGTTGGGACATGCCGCTTGCTCCTACTACCCGCTGGAATTTATTATCGGCAGCTGCTACTCGTTGAGATATATCGCTTTCCGCCAGCACTTGCGGACTCCTCAGAGTTTTTCTGATAGCTGCTGCGACCCGTTTACCGAATACCAAAGTTTCTAGGAGCGAATTACTGGCAAGCCTATTGGCCCCATGCACTCCGGTGCTGGCAGCCTCCCCGCAGGCAAACAAGCCTTCGATGTTTGTGCGGCCACAATCATCTGTTTTCACGCCACCCATCATAAAATGTGCCGCCGGGGTAACTGGGATTAAATCTCTTAAGGGGTCAATCCCTTGCTCACTCAGCTTAGCCTGAATAGTAGGAAACCTGCGTGTAAAATTATCCCCAATTGGAGTTGCGTCCAAAAACACTTGGTGCTCTTTTTCCTGTTCTTCAGCAATGGCCCTTGAAACAATATCCCTGGGTGCCAGCTCCGCCATCGGGTGATACCGCTGCATAAATCTCTGTTTATCTTCAGTCACTAAGACGGCCCCTTCTCCTCGAACTGCCTCGGAAATGAGAAAAAGCGGACTTTCTCCACTAGCAAAAGCCGTGGGATGAAACTGGGTAAACTCTAAATCTGTGAGCACAGCCCCCGCCCGCCAGGCAAGAATCAACCCATCTCCGGTGCTAAAAAGGGAACTGGTCGTACGCCCGAAAATCTGCCCGAACCCTCCGGTAGCGAGCACGACTGCGCGCGCTTTAATGACAATCGGACCGCGTGTTCCCCTGGCAACAACTCCACAACATCTCCCGTCCTCAACCAGTAGTTCCTCAGCGCGGTAACTCGGCATCATCGTCACCTGCTCATTTAGTTGCACCCTATGGTAGAGAGCCCGCCAAATCTCCGCTCCGGTGCTGTCCCCGTGGTGGAGAACACGAGCCAGCCTGTGCGCCCCTTCCCTGGTCAAATCCAATTCTCCTGATGGGCTTAAGTCGAAGCGTGTGCCAAGCGCGATCAGGTCTTCAACGATTTCCGGCGCTTCTTGCGTAAGCAGACTGACTGCCTGCGGCTCACACATTCCCGCTCCTGCAAAGAGAGTATCTTCCGCGTGAAAACGCGGGGAATCACCTTGGCCGACCGCAGCTGCAATTCCCCCTTGGGCTAGAGTAGAGTTGCAGCGATCAAGCTGATCTTTAGCTAAAACAATAACTTCACCCTCCGGCGAAGCCCACAAGGCTGTTGCCAGACCTGCCAATCCGCTGCCAATGACCACAAAATCGGTCTCTAGTATGCGCATGGTAAATTCTCCTTGTTAAATAGAACTTATCTATGTTGTACCAAATGTATTTACACGTGTCAAGACACCATCATTGACAATTATGCGTAAATGCGGATAAAATTTAGTAAAAAGAGCGCTAAGGTTAAGCAATTAATTTTTACGTTAGATTTTTGCAAGTAGGTGGTTAAATGCTGCGCAAGGATGCCCCGGGTGAAGAACGAAGAACGAAATTATTACAAATACTTAAAGACAGCGCCTTGCCGGTCAAGGCCGCTGAATTGGCTAAGGAGACCGGGGTTAGCCGCCAAGTTATCGTGCAAGACATTGCCCTCCTTCGAGCGAAGGAAGAACCGATTATCGCCACTCCTCAAGGTTATATCTATTCTGCTCCTGACACCACCCCTGTTGCCGGTGTCAGGCATGTTATCTATACCCAGCACACCCCGGCAGAGATGGAAAAAGAACTAAATATCCTGGTTGACCATGGCGTTGCCGTGCTGGATGTAGGCATAGAGCATTCAGTCTACGGCAAAATCTTTCGCCCCCTAGGCCTTAAAACCCGCTATGATGTCAAAACCTTTGCAGCCGAGATGGCACAAAACCATGCTAATCTCTTAAGTGCCCTGACCGGCGGTCGGCACCTGCATACGGTAGAAGCACCCAACGAGCAAAGCATAGACCGGGCTTGTAGGAGCCTGGCTGAAGCAGGGTTTTTAGTCGAGCCGTGAAAAACAGAAACCTCCGCGTTTATCACTTCGCGGAGGTTTTACCTCAGAACAAGTTATTCCATTCACCGCCCAGGAACCGAATACTCACACGCTACAGCGGTCTGACATTTGCCGCAGCCATAGCGCGGAGCATAACGGACTTTGATCTCATCCAGGTAGCGTGAGCAGGTCCAGATATCCTTCCCATTCACGGTTATGGCACCAACCGGGCAGCGGGGGATGCACTCCCCGCACATGGTACAGTTGTCATAAACCCCAGTATATGTCCGGGGGGTAGGTTCGATTTTCCAATTCACTACCACGCTCCCGAAACGCCCTGCGCATCCCAGCTCGGTAATAAGGGACTTGCCCAAACCAAAAGTCCCCAGCCCGGAAATATACGCAGTATGTCTTTCCGACCAGTTGCTCCTCTTTTTCACCGTCTTATAGCGCGCATCGTGCAGCGGTGCAAGTGCCAACCCGCCTTTACTTTGCACTTCTGCCACAAGCATGCGACGGACGGCGTCATTAAACGCTTCGCCCTCGACCCGGCCATAGAGCCATTCCCGGGCCGGTAGATCTCCGTTATAATTAGCCTGACGCACCTCAGGCGAGTAAGGGAGAAAATAGGATATCACTGTTTCGGCCTCGGGCAGCCATTCAGTTGGAGTAAGATAGTGCGAGCCGACGATCTCCGGCTCTTTCAGCCGCGTAAACAAAGGGTCATGGGCGGAAGCTATCCCGACAAGGGGGTTGCTGTATATCACCAGCCCAATTTCCGGTGCCCGGTTTAACGGACTTTCGTTAACTAAGTCAGTAATAAACGCTGCAAAGTCCTTAGAGTCCATTCAGCATGCTCCTCTCTGTCCTATGTAGGAAATGATCCTGGACATTATCTATGGCAGATATTTGTTTAACACAATTATACTGCCTCGTCTCCATTATGTCGAAGGCTATTTCCGAATTGTCTGAGCTCTTTGCCTGACCATAGAACAGAGTTAAGTACAAAGAAAACTTGGCTTGCGCCCGTTAGTCCGTGAAGGACTAACGCACTT
>DAHVVW010000157.1 GCA_027357125.1 Clostridiales bacterium | reverse complement strand
TTTCAGCTTTATATTGCATAATAAAGCCATCTAAAAAATGGATTTAATGTTAATGCGGTCTAAGGGGGCGGACTTGATGCAGAAATTAAAAGGAATTAAAATATTGCTGGTCGATGATGAACCGAATATTTTGGAGTTTTTAGAGATGGGCCTTTTAAATGAAGGCTTTGAGGTGCAAACGGCCCAGGACGGGATGGCGGCGGTAACGATGGCCAAACAGTTCCAGCCCCATATCGCAATTCTTGATGTCATGATGCCTGGCATGGACGGGTTCGAAGTATGCCGCATGCTTAAAAAGACTGGGAATATTGCAATTATTATGCTCACGGCTAAAGATGAAGTTGAGGACCGGGTGAAAGGGCTGACGCTCGGGGCAGACGATTATATGGCCAAACCGTTCAGTTTCGAAGAATTACTGGCACGCATTCAGGCCAGAATTCGCAATCAATTTCCCAATCTGGTAGGGGAGGTCGTGATCGGATTTTTTCGCATTGACGACCGGCGCAAAGAAATTCATTATAATGACCGGGTGTTGGAGCTTTCCCCGACTGAATACGAGCTGCTTAAATTCATGGTGTTCAATCAAGGCATGGTCTTAAGCAAAACCATGATCCTGGATAAAGTGTGGGGTTATGACTTCGTGGGGGATGAAAATATCGTTGAGGTGTATATCCGCTCGCTTCGGGATAAGTTACAAGACAAAGAACATAGCCTGATCCGCACATTGCGCGGGTCAGGCTATCGGGTTGACCTGTCATGAGCATACGCAGCCGCTTTCAGCACTTGTTCAGGCAAAAGAACTCTCTGCGTTTTCAGCTTTTATCCCGTTCCCTGCTGGTAATGGCCGGGCTCATGCTGATCGTGGGCTTGTTCCAATATGCGGTAATGCGGGAGTTTATCTACCAAAATAAAGCGTCCAGTATGCAGACCCAGATTTTATCGCTTTCCCCGGACGCCTGGGAACAGGTTGTCATCAATTCGTTCGTAAACGGTCCCAACCGTGTGCCGTTTGTGTTTTTACCGGACGCTGCCATCGCGTTCATTGATCGGGGGGGTAATTTTTCCGTTCTCTCCAATTCACGGCTGGATGGCGGAGCCCCGCCCAAGCTAGCGGTGGAAGATTACCAGGCCACCGTTCAAGCTAAGCGAAAATTGACTTATCAAGTGTTTGATAATGGGTCCGGAAATGAGCAGTTGGTCGTTCTGCAGACAATTGAGGATCGGGGCCTTCTGCTCGGGGTGATTCAAGTGAGTGTCGGGACCAAGCCTTTACAGGACATTTTGCTGCAGCAGCTTTTCACGTTTCTGGCACTCGCGCTTTTGGCTTTAATCGGGGGCCTGCTGGCATTTATTCCCGTGCTGCGCAAAACATTAGTTCCCTTGTCCAATATGGTGGGTAAGGTGGAACAAATCGATGCCGGAAATCTGACCGAGCGTTTCCCCGCCGAGCAGGGTCAGATGGAAATTGACCGTCTGGCAACATCTTTTAATGGGATGCTGGAGCGGCTTGAATCCTCTTTCGCTGCTGAAAAAGAGGCTAAAGAGCAGATGCGCCGCTTTGTGGCCGATGCCTCCCACGAGCTGCGCACTCCACTGACTTCTATTCACGGGTTTTTGGAAGTGCTTCTTCGCGGGGCCGTAAATCAGCCGGATAAGCTGCACAAATCCCTAACAAGCATGTACGCGGAATCGGAGCGCATGAAAAAGCTGGTTCAGGACCTGCTTCTGCTGGCGAAACTCGATCGCTCGCCGAATATTGAGTTCAATGAAGGAGATCTGGACGATCTGATCAGGGAAATGGAACCGCAGTTAAGGCTGCCGGCGGGAAATCGCTGCGTCGATTTGCGGCTTGCCCCGCATTCAAGGTGCTGGTTCGATGAAGACAAAATGAAACAGGTCCTCTTGAATCTTTTCCATAATGCGGTCGAGCACACCGATCCGGAAAAGGGAGTCATAGAGATATCCTTGGATGCCGCCGGTGCCGGTGTTGAGCTGGCAGTAAGAGACAACGGTTCCGGCATACCGGAGGAGCATTTGCCGCATCTGTTTGAGCGTTTTTATCGGATTGATTCCTCCCGCACCCGCAAATACGGCGGAGCCGGGCTGGGGTTGGCTATTAGCAAATCGATCGTTGATCTCCATGGAGGTACGATCCGGGTAAAAAGTGCCGCAGGAGCGGGAAGCGTGTTTTATGTCTGGCTTCCGGCAACAAAAACAATTTAGAGAACAATAGTTAAAGACAATTACTGTGGGATGTGAAGAGTGTGCGTATTGTAGTAGCTCCAGACTCATATAATGAAAGTTTATCCGCACCAGAGGTGGCAAATGCCATGGAGCGCGGGATTCTAGCGGTTTTTCGGGAAGCACAGGTAACCAAAGTGCCGATAGCTGATGGCGGGGAAGGAACTACAGAGGCTTTGGTAACGGCCACCGGCGGTCGGATTGTGTACCAGCAGGTAATGGGGCCGTTAGGAGATGTGGTGGAAGCGCGTTGGGGCATCCTTGGAGATGGAAAAACTGCGGTCATTGAAGTGGCTGCGGCGTCCGGGCTCACGCTGTTATCTAAGGAGAAACGCAATCCCCTGCTTGCCACAACTTATGGCATCGGGCAACTGATTAAAGCAGCTCTTGATCAAGGAATCCGAAAATTGATTATTGGTATCGGCGGCAGTGCCACCAATGATGGCGGAGCGGGGATGGCCAGAGCCTTGGGAGCCAAATTCCTGGACCGATCAAATAATGAATTGCCTAATGGGGGAGCGGCACTTAAAAATTTGGCTAAGATTGATGTTTCCCAACTGGATTTCCGTTTAGCTGAAACCACAATTTTGCTTGCTTGTGATGTTGATAATCCTTTATGCGGTCCTCGCGGTGCGTCGACGGTTTATGGCCCGCAAAAAGGAGCGACGCCCGCGATGGTAGCCGAGCTGGACCAAGCTCTTAAACACTACGCTGAGCTGGCAAAATCGATTACCGGTAAAGATGTGGCGGAAACTCCGGGAGCAGGGGCCGCCGGTGGCCTGGGCGCAGGCTTGCTGATCTTTACGCCGTCCGAGTTGCGCCCTGGGATTCAAATCATCCTGGAGACCGCCGGTTTTGAGGAGAAAGTAAAGCATGCCGATCTGGTGATCACCGGTGAAGGACGCACCGATATGCAGACGGCCCATGGGAAAGCGCCCGTAGGCGTAGCCACTCTCGCTCAAAAGTACAATGTGCCGACTTTATGTCTGTCCGGTGGACTTGGACCCGGCCATGAAGATGTATTACAGCAAGGAATTTCAGGGCTCATGAGTATAGTACCCCAGCCGATGACTTTGGAGGAGTGCATGGTTGACGTAGACGATCTGGTAGCTGCGGCCACGGGTAGGCTATGTCGCTTAGTCCAGGTAGGGATGCAAATGAAGTAACAGGAGGTATCTCAAACCATGACCATGCTGCTTGGGGGAATTGCCGCAAGGGAAGGATTTGACAATACCCATCGTTTCATGCCCTAGAATAAATCCCTTGGGCATGTTGGGGTTTTTCCTTCATTTTAGATTTTCCGGAATAAGGAGTTTTATCCGCCGGAGAGCTACAATGATGCACCAACTTTTTTGAAATTCATAAATTAAATACCAAAGGAATACCGCGAAAAACCACATGAGCACAACCTATTCTGTGAAAACCTGTAAATAGTTATGGCATAAGCTTCTTAATTAAATTTTTTGTTGACAATAGGGAACTTTATGCTACAATTTATTTCGATGGGAATTTGGGTCACCGGCATGCAAGTGTCCGGCTCGGATTCCTTCATATTTTGGCAAGCAAAAGGGGGCAACGATTATAAGATGAGCAATTCTCTGGGACGTCATGTGTTGGCTGAAATGTATGGTTGTAGTTTCGATACTTTGAACGATCGTGAAAAGGTCGAAGCCATTATGGTCAACGCAGCCCTGGAAGCAGGAGCTGAAGTGCGGGAGGTTGTATTTCATAAGTTTAGTCCTCAAGGTGTGAGTGGTGTAGTTGTAATTTCCGAGTCCCATCTCGCCATCCATACTTGGCCCGAACTCGGTTATGCAGCCGTTGACGTCTTCACGTGCGGGGATCGCGTCAATCCCTGGGATGCCTGCAACTTTCTGACGAAAAAGTTTCAGGCAGGTCATATGACAGCTACGGAAATGAAACGCGGCATCTTTGAGACCCCAAAGGAAGCGGTAAATCTTTAGGAGGGATATTTATTTTATTCCGGACTAAGATGAAAGGCTAATAGACCTTGTAGCAAGAGATTGTTGCAGGGTCTATTACTTTTTAAGTTGGTAAATTTGCGCTGGAGCGAAGGAATTTGCTCTGCTTGGCTAGAACTATACATAGTAGGGATTCGCTTGGAAATATCGAACGCTGTAGAACTTTTTACAATCAGGAGCTATAGCGTTATAGGTACGGGGGGGTTAGCATGGAAGTCTGGCAATGTAACCAGTGTGCGAAATGTTCTGGCAGTTGTCCGGTCAGTTTTGCCATGGATTATCTGCCACACCAAATTGTACGCTTGCTCCAGCTTGATCTGAAAGATACTGTCTTACAGTCTCGGTCTCTCTGGCTTTGTACCGGGTGTAAAATTTGCGTAAGCCGTTGCCCGCACAAAGTAGACCTTCTTAATATAATTATGGAATTAAGACGTGAGGCCCGTGCCCTTAGTACCGGCAAAGTGCAGGCCTATCACGAGGCCTTTTTGGACTCGGTTGAGCGCTATGGCCGTACTTCTTCTGCGTTAGCGCTCGGAATAAGTAATGGCTCCAGAAAAGAAATCCGCTGGCCTATGCTCAAACGCGGGAAGATTAAGGTCTTTCGTGGGCGTGTTCACGACAAAGTGTCTATTAAGCGGCTTTTTGCCAGGGCTAAAAGGGGGGATATGGGTGACTGAGTTTGCTTATTATCCAGGATGCCTGACTCATACTGCTGCTCGCGAATATGACGAGTCCTTGCGCTTAGTGGCTGATAAACTGGATATAATTTTAAAAGAGGTGCCTGATTGGAATTGCTGTGGAGGAAATTCAGCTTCTACTTTAGATGAAGGCTTAGCTCACGGTTTGGCTGTGCGGAATTTACTGCAAGCTCAGGCGCTAAGTACGGAAGTGGTTGTTCCCTGTCCAATCTGTTATGAAAACCTCTCAGCGAGCAAACAGGAGCTGAATCACAACAGTACTTTGGCAGAGGAATTATCTTCTGCTTTACAGAAAAGTATCGGTGATTTGCCTCATACTTTAAGTGCAGTGCAAATATTTACGACGGAAAGTGTGCTTGAGAAAATTCAGCTTTATGCGCGTAAAAGCTTAAGCGGATTGAAAGTTGTATCCTATTACGGCTGCCTTTTAGCGCGGGGAGCGTTAGAAAACCCGGAAAACCCGCAAAGCCTGGACCGACTCCTTTTAGCACTGGGCGGGGAAGCGCTGAACTGGCCGTACAAGACTGAGTGCTGTGGCGGTAGGCTTGCCGGTGGGGATGATCAGATTGCCAAGACTGTGGTTGGGCGGATAATTGACATGGCCAGGGAGAGTGGAGCGGAGGCGATTGTCACTGCTTGTCCGCTTTGCCATGCAAATTTGGATATGCGTCAGTTTCAACTCTGGCGTGATCAAAGTGCACCTTTGATT